>NZ_DATCNW010000432.1:0-17254 GCF_036565025.1 Pengzhenrongella sp. | reverse complement strand
ACCCATGGCCGTCCTCTGTTACGCCGGGCCGACACCGGTTTCGGCTAGCCTCAGCATCGGATGATCGCCATCGATTACGGGGGCGTTTGATGACCTTCGGGACCCTTGCCATGATCTCGCTGATCGGCGTCCTCGGCCCGCTGCTCGCGCTGCCCCGGCGGTGGAACCTGCCGGTCGTTCTCGGTGAGCTCATCGCCGGCATCGTGCTGGGCCCGACGGGGATCAGCGCGCTGGACGCCTCCGAGGGCACTTTCAGGTTCCTGGCCCAGATCGGGTTCGCCCTGGTGATGTTCGTCGCCGGTTCGCATGTCCCCGTTCGTGACCCGCACCTGCGCGCGGCGGCCCGCATCGGGGCGATCCGGGCCGCCGTCGTCGGCGTGAGCGCCGCGCTGCTCGGGGTGGCGCTGGCCGGCGCGTTCGGCACCGGCCACGGCGGGTTGTACGCGGTCCTGATGGCGTCGTCGTCGGCGGCGTTGATCCTGCCGATCGTCGACTCGCTGCGTCTCGGCGGTGCGCCGGTGCTCGAGATGCTGCCCCAGGTGGCGATCGCCGACACCGCCTGCATCGTTGCCCTGCCCCTGGTCATCGACCCCGTTCACGCCGGGCGCGCGGCGCTGGGCGCGGTGGCCGTGCTGGGATCCGCGGCGGTGCTCTTCTTGGTGCTGCGATATCTGGAGACCAGCGGAATCCGCCGCCGCGCGCATCACATCTCGTCCCAGCGCAAGTTCGCCCTCGAGCTGCGCACCAACCTGGCGATCCTGTTCGGTCTGGCCGCCCTCGCCGCAGCGACCCACGTGTCGATCATGCTCGCCGGGTTCGCCTTCGGGCTCGCGGTCGCGCTGGTCGGCGAGCCCCGACGCCTCGCGCGGCAGCTCTTCGCGGTCACCGACGGTTTCCTCGGACCGCTCTTCTTCATCTGGCTCGGGTCCTCGCTCGACCTGCGCGACCTCGCGCGCCACCCGTCCTTCATCATGCTCGGCCTGCTGCTCGGGGTGGGAGCGGTCGCGGCGCATCTGGTGACTCGCCTGATCGGCCAACCGCTGCCGATCGGTGCCCTGACGTCGGCGCAGCTCGGGGTCCCGGTGGCCGCGGCGACGGTCGGCTCCCAGCTGAACCTGCTCGTGCCCGGTGAGGCGGCCGCGCTGATCCTCGGGGCACTGGTGACGATCGCCGCCACGGCGGTCGCGGGCGGGCTCAGCGTGCGCTCGGGGCTGACCGACCATGCCGCCTCGACCGAGCAGCCGCCGGCCGGCCGGGACGCCACGTAGTCGCGGGGCTTTTCGGGCGAATGTGATGCGGTGTACACTAATTTCACCGACTTCCGGAGAAGTGAGTTGGCTGCGTTCGCGAGAACATCGCTCAACGCACGCATCGGCCCGTGTCGTGAAGACAATGAAGCCCATTGGTGATCAATCTCGCCGGGCCAGAAGTAGAACCCTTCGACCTGTCGATGGGGTTCGATCGACGCATCGAATTATCGATGCGGCACCGAAATCCGCCGTTCGCTGCACGGCTTTATTCGTCGACCGTTCTGCAGTCGCAGAACTCGCGAAGACCGCTCGAGCGCGAACGGCGATCGCTGACCGGGGGACAGTTGTGACATCACTGAGGGAACTGCTGCTGGCCGAGCGGCAACGTGAGCGCGCGAGCCGCAGGGCGTCGTCGTCGGCTGCCTTGAGGCATCCGGCGAACGGTCTGACGCCGACCGTCGGCCGGTTGCCGGAATCCGCGGACGGGCAGCCGGCCGACGGGCAGCGGGAGGATCGGGCGCGGCGCTTCGCCGAGATCGAGGCCTTGATCATCGGCCGGGAGCGTGCGCTGCGGGCCGCCGGGCCGGATCACGTCGACTCGGGAACGGATCACTTGGACCCGGGCATGGCGCGGCCCGCGGCCCGCACCGCGGTATCCGCACGGCGTTCGAGACGGTCCGGGAGACGCCTGCATTCGGTCGGGTAACCCAGTATGTTTGCCGAAAGTCCTTGGGGCGAGGACCGCCGCCTCCTGGGCGGCGTGGGGTGAGGAAGGACGACCACGTGACCGAGGTCAACCCGTCGCAGGCCGGTTCGGAGCAGGTGGCGGCGCTGGCGCCGCCGGCCACTTTGGAGCCCGCCCTCACACTGACTGTCCCCGCCGCGCCGGCGCCGGTCCAGGCGACCGCGGCTCCGCGGATGGCGCCGGCGGTCGAGCCCGCTGCGCTGCCCGCCCTGGACGCCAAGGTCGGTGACTTCCTCACCTCTCTCATGACTGCCGAGCCGCACTCACCGGAGTTCGCCGCGAAGGCCGGCGACGTCCGCTCGATGGGCGACTCGGACATCAGGCACGCCGCCGAGAGCTCCAACCGGCTGCTGAAGTCCCCGGTCCGGGCGCTCACCGAGGGTGGGCTCGCCTCCGGGTCGAAGGTCGGCACGACGCTAACCGAGCTGCGCCGCACCGTGGAGGACCTCGACCCGCAAGGGGCGCAGGGCGGCCGGAAGTTCCTCGGCTTGATTCCGTTCGGTGACAAGATCACCGACTACTTCCGCAAGTACCAGAGCGCGCAGAGCCACCTCGACGCGATCCTGCACGCCCTGCGCGACGGGCAGGACGAGCTACGCAAGGACAACGCCTCGCTCAACCTCGAGAAGGGCGAGCTGTGGGCGGCGATGGCCCGCCTCAACCAGTACGTCTACATCGCCGAGCGGCTCGATGCGCGGCTCGCCGCCGGGATCGCGGAGCTCGAGGCGACCGACCCCGACCGGGCCCGGTCCCTGCGCGACGACGTCCAGTTCTACGTGCGGCAGAAGCACCAGGACCTGCTGGTCCAGCTCGCCGTGTCGATCCAGAACTACCTGGCGATCGACGTCGTGATCAAGAACAACCTCGAGCTCGTCAAGGGCGTCGACCGGGCGGCCACGACGACCGTGTCGGCCCTGCGCACCGCGGTGATCGTGGCGCAGGCGCTGGGCAACCAGAAGCTCGTGCTCGATCAGATCTCGGCGCTCAACACCACGACGTCGAACCTCATCGAGCGCACCTCGCAGATGCTCAAGGACAACTCGGTGCGCATCCAGGAGCAGGCCGCGTCGGCGACCATAGGCCTGCCGCAGCTCCAGGCGGCGTTCGCGAACATCTACGCCACGATGGATGCGATCGACACGTTCAAGGTCCAGGCGCTCGACACGATGGCGGCCACGATCGGCACGCTCGAGACCGAGGTCGGCAAGTCGCGCGCGTACCTCGACCGGGTCCAGGAGCACGACGACCGGCTGGCCAGCGGATCGCTCGACCTGGACGGCGCGGCCGGCGCTGGCCGATGAACCCAGGCGCTCGCCGCGAGCGGAGCGTTGATGGCGTCACTGGCTGACCTCGTCGCGCGGGTGTTCGGCCGTCAGCGTGCCGCGGAACCGGCCGAGCGACTCGTGCTGCCTTCCGTGCCGACCAGTGCCGACCTGCTCGCCGCCGTCGAGCGGGTCGAGGCCCTCGTGGCGGACGGCGCGGTCCCGGCTCCGGTCGCCTCCCGGGTGGCCCGGGTGACCCGCGTCGTGCGCGAGACCATCCCGCGGTTGGACCGGATCGGGGCCGGCAGCCTCGACGCCTACTCGGTCATGGCCACGGCCACCGACTACCTGCCCGAGGCGGTCGGTGGGTACCTGCGGCTGCCGCGCGACTGGGCGAACAGCCGACCCGTCGACAACGGGCGTACGTCCCTGATGGTACTGATCGACCAGCTCGACCTGCTCGCGCGCACGATGGACCTCGTCTTCGACGCGGTGAACCGGTCGGACGCGGCGGCGCTGGTCGCGCACGGGCGCTTCCTCGCGGAGAAGTTCGGCACGCACTCCACCGGCGGCCAGCTCGAGATCGGTCAGATCACGCCGCTGCCGCCGGAGCCGACACCGTGAGCGTCCAGCGCACGACGTCGCTCGGTGACGCGCTCGACGAGCTCGCCGCCGTCGGGACTGCCGCCGGCCTGGTCGCCGCCGAGGTGCGCGGCGAGGGCGCCGCGCTCGCCGCGGCGGTCGCCGAGTCGGCACCGCGGGCCGCGACGGACTGGCTCGAGCACGTGCGCGGTGCGTCCGGCCCCCTCGCCGTGCAGGACTTCTTCGACGCGGCGACGCGCGGGCGCCGCTGGCGCGCCGCACCGACGCGGCTGCTGGGCGAGCTGGTCGCGACCGGCTCGCCGCACGCGCCGGCGTACGCCCGGGCCCTCACCGAGGTCACCTCCGCCGCCTGTGCGCTCGGGGAACCCACGCTGCGGGTCATCGGCAACGCGTCGGTCGCCGCTGCCGCCCAGCTCTCGGCCATCCCGCGGACAACGTTCACGACCGGGCCGATCGGGCTGCCCGGCCTGACCGGGCTGCCCGGCGAGCAAGGCCCGGGCGCCGCGGCTCCGGCACACGCCGCGGCGGCGCCCGTCGCGGGGGCGCCCGCCGCGGCGGCACCCGGAGCACCGACCGCCGACGTCGTGCCTGCTGCCGCGCCGCCCAGGACGGTGGACGAGCTGCTCGCCGAGCTGGACGACCTGGTCGGGCTCGCCAGGGTCAAGCGCGAGGTGCACCAGCAGGCCGCGCTGCTGCGGGTGCAGAAGCTCCGTGCCGCGCAGGGGCTGCGCAGCGCGACGATCTCACGGCATCTCGTCTTCACCGGCAACCCGGGCACCGGCAAGACGACCGTGGCCCGCCTGGTCTGCGGGATCTATGCCGCGCTCGGCCTGCTGTCCAAGGGACACCTGGTGGAGGTCGACCGGTCCGAGCTGGTCGCCGGCTACCTCGGCCAGACCGCCGTCAAGACGGCCGACGTGGTGCGCAGCGCGCTCGCCGGCGTGCTGTTCATCGACGAGGCCTACAGCCTCACCGGCGACCAGTACGGCACCGAAGCGGTGGACACCCTGGTCAAGGAGATGGAGGACCACCGCGACGACCTAGTCGTCATCGTGGCCGGGTATCCCGGCCCGATGGCCGAGTTCATCAACGCCAATCCCGGTCTCGCGAGCCGGTTCCGCACCACCGTCGACTTCGACGACTACACGGACGACGAGCTGACCGCGATCTTCGAACGGCTCGCCGCCGCGTCCGACTTCGAGCCCAGCCCGGAGTGTGTCGCACGCTTCCGCGAGCTCCTCGCGGCGGCGTCGCGCGGCACCGGTTTCGGGAACGGCCGCTTTGCGCGGAACGTTCTCGAGGGAGCGATCGGACGCCTCGCGTGGCGGTTGCGCGACGTCGAGGCACCGACCCGTGAGGAATTGCGCGTGTTGCTGCCGGTCGACCTCGACGAGGAGCACATCATGGACACCCCGCCCCAGCCCGGAGGTACCGAGTGACCCAGACCGTGCCCGCCGCTGCACCGGCACCGGCACCGGCACCGGGGCAGGTCCAAGCGCCGGGGCAAGCCCGCGGGCCCTCGCCCGCCGCACCGGGTGCGCGCGCGCAGCGGACCCGTCGCGGTGCTCAGGACACGCCGGGCCGCCTGCGGCTCGTCTCGGCCGCCCTCATCGTCGTGGCCTTGAGCGTCGGGCTGGGCGCGGCGCAGTCGTTCTGGGCCGCCGACGGCGCGTTGGCGCGGGCCGACGCGAACGCCGCCCAGCTCGTGCGCCTGCAGGACATCCAGACCAAGCTCGTGCGCGCCGACGCCGACGCGACGAACGCGTTCCTCGTCGGTGGCCTCGAGCAGCCCGCGCAGCGCCGCGACTACGACCAGGCGATCGAGCGCGCGTCCGCGCAGGTGGCCTTCGCCGCCCGGGCCCAGCCCGCGGACGGCGAGGTCCTCGCCGCACTCAGCACCTCGATCCTGACCTACACCGGCATGGTCGAGCAGGCCCGGGCCATCAACCGGCAGGGGCTCCCGCTCGGCGCCCAGTACCTGCGCGACGGGAGCGCCGGGCTGCGCGCCGACGCGCTGCCGCTGATGGAGGCCTTGAACAAGGCCAACGAGCATCGGGTCGCGGTCGAGTTCGCCAACGCGCGCACGGCGCGGAACCTGGCCATCGCGGCCGCCCTGGTCGGGCTCGTCGTGGTCGGCGGCGCGCTGGTGTGGCTGGCGAGGCGCAGCCACCGTTACGTGAACGTCCCGGTGGCCGCGTCCGGGCTCGTCGTGCTGGCCATCCTCGTGGTGAGCGCCGTCGCGCTCGGTTCGGTCGCGAGTGCGGTCAAGGACGTGCGGACCGGGTCCTACGCCGCCGCGCGGGCGCTGGCGAGCGCGCGCATCGCGGCGTTCGACGCCAAGGCCAACGAGAGCCTCACCCTCATCTCGCGCGGCTCCGGTGCGGCTTTCGAGACCGCGTGGAAGGCCGCGTCAGGTACGACGACGTCCGATCTCGACGTCGCCGTGAGCGTCGGGGGCGCCGACGCCGGCCTGCCCACGAGCTGGACCACGTACACCGTGCTGCACCAGAAGATCAGGGCGCGCGACGACGGCGGCGCGTGGGACAAGGCCGTCGCCGCGGCGGTCAGCCGCGCCGCCGGCAGCGCCAACGCGGCGTTCGACGCCTTCGACAATGCGTCCGAGCAGCGGCTGACGCACGCGGGCGACGCGACGTCGTCGGGCCTGCGGGACGCCGAGTCGGGACTCACGTTCGGCGCCTGGCTTGCGGTTCTGGCCGGAATCCTGGCCGCTAGCCTTGCCTGGTGGGGACTCTCGCAGCGGATCGAGGAGTACCGGTGAGCGCCCTGCGGATTCGTCGCACGGGCCGTGCCCGGTCCTCCAGGCTCACGCTCGGCGTCGTCGTCGTCACGTTGTTCGGCGCGCTGCTCGCCGGGTGCTCGTCGTCGGTTTACGAGACCACGGCGTTGCCGAGCCCGTCGGCGGCGCCGACCACCGCCGCGCCGAGCGCGAGCCCCACGTCCCCGCCCGCATGCGCCAACCCGCTCGCGTCGTACGCGCCACCGCCGGCTGGCTTCAAGGGCATGCTCCAGAGCCCCGACATCAGCAACATCGAGAAGCGCGGTCGGCTGATCGTCGGGGTCTCGGCTGACACGCTGCTGCTCGGGGCCCGCAACCCGATCAGCGGCAAGGTCGAGGGTTTCGACATCGATATGGCCCACCTGGTCGCCAAGGCCATCTTCGGTGACGCCAACAAGCTCGAGCTGCGCGTCATCACCGCCGCCGACCGGATCCCCGTCCTGCAGGACAAGAGCGTGGACCTGGTCGCCCGGAACATGACGATCAACTGCGCCCGCTGGGCGCAGATCGGGTTCTCGGCCGAGTACTACCGCTCGGGGCAGAAGGTGCTCGTCCCGCTCGACTCGACGGCGACGTCCCTCGCCGACCTCGCCGGCAAGCGGGTCTGCGCGCCCGCGGGCTCCACGAGCCTGGACAAGCTCAAGGACTTCCCGAAGGTCATCGCCGTGAGCGCCCCCACCCACACCGAGTGCCTCGTGCGATTCCAGCAGGCCGCGGTGGACGCGATCACCGGCGACGACACCGTGCTCGCGGGGCTCGTCGCGCAGGACCCGTACGCGAAGGTCGTCGGGAAGGCCTTCACGTCCGAGCCGTACGGGCTGGGGATGAACAAGGAGCACACGGACCTGATCCGCTTCGTCAACTACGTGCTCGCGCAGGCCGAGGCCGACGGCAGCTGGAAGGCGTCCTACGACAAGTGGCTCGCCGCGGCACTGGGCCCTGCTCCGGCGCCGCCGGTCGCGAACTACGGGCGCGGCTGATGGACCCGTCCGCGATCACGGTCGCCCCGGCCGCGCCGGCCCGGATGGGTGAGCCCGTCGAGCCGGTCGCGATGCTGCGCTACCTCGAGCAGCTCGGCAGCTGGCGGACCAAGCGTCGCGCCGAGCTGGACGAGCTGGACCAGGCCGCGCTCGCCGCGCCCGACGCCGACTCGCTCACCGGCGACATCACGCTGTCCATGGCGCTGTGGCAGGCGGTCGCCGCCCGCTACGACGAGCTCGAGCGGGTCTGGGACTCGGGCCGGGTCGGCCCCGCCGAGCGGCAGCGGCTCTCGGCCCTGGTCTGGGGACGTCTGGACGCCGGGGCGGGTGCCGGCTCGACGTCGCTCGCGGTCTCGGTGCCCGAGGCGTGCCGGCTGTCGGACGCCCTCGCGGGACAGCTGGCCCGGCGACTGTCCCTCGACCCGGTCGACGTCGACCTCGCCGCGCACCTTCGCTCGCTGCGCGCGACCATCGAGCGGGTCCGCGACCTGCTGCCCGCCGAACCGGCCGGACCCGCGCGGGACGCCCTGGCCGAACGCCTCGCCAAGCTCGACCGTCGCCTGGAGGACGTCACCCGCCGGGCCCAGCGCGGGGCCGACGTCGGCGGCCTGGTGCGGCCGCTCGAGGCGGACGCCGGGGTCACCGAGCGCGACCTCATCGTCGCGGCGGCCACCCGCCGGGACGACGAGCGCGACCGTGCGCGCGCACACGCGCTGCGCGCGGAGCTGATCGCCCGCGCCGCGGAGGTGAACCGGATCGTGGACGCCTGCGTCGCGGCTGTGCGCTCGGCACCGACGCTCGCGGTGCCCCGGGTCGAGGCCCTCGGCCCGGTGCCCGACGACGCGCTCGCCGTCGACGCCTATCTGGTCCGGCTCGCGAACGTGGCCCGCGCGCTGGCCCTCGCCGAGCAGACCTACTCGGGCCCGCTCGCCGAGCTCGACTCGCTGCGCCAGCTGCTCGACGTCTATCACGCCAAGGCCGCCGCGATCGATCGCGCGGACCGCCCCGAGGTCGGGGAGATCTACCGGCAAGCCGTCGCCGTCCTCGGCGAGACGCCGACCGATCTGCCGCGCGCGCACGCCGTCGTCGCCGCGTACCAGACCCTGCTCTCCGGGGCGTCGTCGAGCCCCGCCTCCTCAGGACGGACCGCATGAGCGCCATCGCCTGCACGCAGCCGGGGTGCACCGGCACCATCGTCGACGGGTACTGCGACGTCTGCGGCTCGCCGGGCGGCGCGGCGCCGGACGCGTCGTCGTCGGGCACCATCGCGACGGGCGGGCGATCGGGGAGCGGCCCCGCGGGGCTCGACTCGGCGGTGTCGACGGTTTCCCGGGCCTCCAACCGCCTCGCGTCCACGGCGATGGGATCGGCGCGCCGCGCGGGCGGCACCAAGGTCACCCAGCGCACCGGGACGTCGTCGACCCGGCTGCGCGCGGCGCGGCTGGGCGCCGGGCTGACGACCGTCCCGCCGCAGCCGGCCATCGACGCCTCGAAGGCGCTCATGACGAACCCGATGGTCGCCGAGGAGAAGCGGATCTGCTCGTCGTGCGGCTCGCCGGTCGGGCGCTCGGTCGACGGGCGACCGGGCCGCACCGAGGGGTTCTGCCCGCAGTGCCGCAGCCCGTTCTCGTTCACGCCCAAGCTCAAGGCCGGCGACCTGGTCGGCGGTCAGTACGAGGTCGCGGGGGCGCTCGCGCACGGCGGTCTCGGCTGGATCTACCTCGCGCGGGACCGCAACGTGTCCAACCGGTGGGTCGTGCTCAAGGGCCTGCTCAACTCCGACGACGCCGACGCGCTCGCCGCGGCCATCGCGGAGCGGCAGTTCCTCGCGCAGGTCGAGCACCCGCTGATCGTCGAGATCTACAACTTCGTCACGCACGAGGGCGCCGGCTACATCGTCATGGAGTACGTCGGGGGCACGTCGCTCAAGTCGCTGCTCAAGGACCGGATGCGGGCCGCCGGAAAATACCACCCGTTGCCGCTCGACCAGGCGATCGCGTACATCCTGGAGATCCTGCCCGCCTTCCAGTACCTGCACGACCTCGGGCTGGTGTACTGCGACTTCAAGCCGGACAACATCATCCAGATCGGCGACGACGTCCGGCTCATCGACCTCGGTGGCGTGCGGCGCCTGGCCGACGTGGAGTCCGCGATCTACGGCACGGTCGGCTACCAGGCACCCGAGGTTCCCGACGTCGGCACGAGCATCGCCTCGGACATCTACACGATCGGTCGCACCCTGCTGGTGCTCGCGATGGAGTTCCGCGGCTACCAGTCGACGTACGTCGCGTCGCTGCCGTCGGTGGCGGACACGCCGCTGTTCCAGCGGTACGACTCGTTCTACCGGCTGCTCGTCAAGGCCTGCGCGCTGGACCCGGCGGACCGGTTCGCGTCCGCCGCCGAGCTGCGCGTCCAGCTCCTCGGGGTGCTCCGCGAGGTGGTCGCCACCGACCGTCCGGGCGACCCGAGCGCCCGCCACGCGCCGCCGTCCCTGCTCTTCGACACCCCGAACGTGTCCGACTCCACCCTCGAGTGGAGCGACCTGCCCGGGCTGGTCGTGGACACCTCCGACCCGCAGGTCGGCTGGCTGGCGACGGTGAGCGTCGAGGACCCCGCGGCCCGGCTCGAGCTGTTGGCCAACGCCCCCGGGCGTTCGCCGGAGGTGCTGCTGCACTCCGGCCGCGCGGCGCTGCTCGCCGGCCGCCTCGACGTCGTCGACGCGGTCGCCGACGAGATGCTGACCGCGGACCCGTGGGAATGGCGGGCGGTCTGGCTGCAGGGCCTGGCGGCCCTGCACCAGAAGGACGGCGCGGGCGCGCAGTCGGCGTTCAACGCCGTCTACGGCCAGGTACCGGGTGAGCTCGCGCCCAAGCTGGCCCTCGCGCTGGCCTGCGAGACGAGCCACGAGTTCGACATCGCGGAGGCGCTGTACGACACGTGCGCCCGCTGCGACGCGTCGTACACGGCGCCCGCCGCGTTCGCCATGGCGAGGATCCGGTCCGCGCGGGGCGACACCGCGGGCGCGGTCGCCGCGCTCGACCTCGTCCCGCAGACGAGCCGGGCGTACACCGAGGCGCGCCGGCAGCGGGCCGGCTTGCTCGCCGCGTCCGGCGGCGGCCTGACCGCGCTGGCCGAGGCGATGACCAGCGTCGACGGCATCGGCATCGATCCGCTGGACCGGTCGAGGCTCACCGCCAACGTGCTGCAGGAGGCGTTGCGGCTCGTGCTCGAGAAGGGTCCGCAGCCCGCGCTTCGGATCGGCGGCCACCGGGCCGACGAGCCCGCGCTGCGCGACGGGCTCGAGGGCGCGTACCGCCAGCTCGCGACGATGGCCGAGAGCCGCGAGGAGCGCGTGGCGCTGGTCGACGCGGCCAACGGCGTCCGGCGCTGGACGCTGCGATGAGCGAGGCAGCCGTCGGTACCACGGTGGTCTGCTCCACGTGCGGCAGCATCTCGGCCGCCGACGCTCGGTTCTGCGAGGAATGCGGCAGCGACCTGCCCGGAGCACCCGACGGCGCGGCGCCCGCGGCTGGGGCGGCGGGGGAGCCGGTCGCAGAGCGCGCGGAGGAGCCGGTACCCGAGCCGTCGGGCACGGCAGCAGAGCCCTCGGGCAGTGTGGTCGGGCCGTCGGGCACACCAGCTGGGCCGTCGGGCACGGCAGCCGGCCCCGCGCCCTGCCGGGAGTGCGGCGGCGTCGTCGCCGCCGACGGCTACTGCACGACGTGCGGCGCGAAGGCACCGCGCGCGCGCGACCACGTCGTCGAGCAGCCGCAGTCCTGGGTGGCCGCGGTGAGCGACCGCGGCGTGCGGCACCACCGCAACGAGGACGCCGCGGCGGTCGCCGCGGACACCGAGCCCGGGAGCCGTGCGGTGCTCGTGGTGTGCGACGGCGTGTCGTCGTCGGAGGACTCCGACGTCGCCAGCCTCGCGGCAGCCCGCGCGGCGCGCGAGGTCCTGGTCGGCTCGCGCTCGAAGGGGCTGGGCAGCCAGTCCGCGCTGTCGGGCGTGTTCCGTACCCGCCTGGAGATCGCGACCGACGCGGCGAGCGACGCCGTCGCGCGGATGACGTCGCCGGACCACGGCACGAGCCCGCCGTCGTGCACGTTCGTCGCTGCGGTCGTCGAGAACGGCCGGGTCGTGGTCGGCGTGGTGGGCGACAGCCGGGCGTACTGGCTGCCGGACACGGGCGAGCAGCAGATGCTCACGGTCGACGACTCGTGGTCCGCCGCGCAGATCGCGGCGGGCGTCCCACGCGAGCAGGCCGAGGCGGGCCCGCAGGCCCACGCCATCACGCGGTGGCTCGGGGTCGACGCCCCGGACCACACGCCGCGCGTGACCACTCTGCTCGTGGACCGGCCCGGCTGGCTCATGCTGTGCTCCGACGGCCTGTGGAACTACTGCTCGCCGGCCGACGAGCTCGGTGCGCTCGTGCAGCGGACGGCCGCCGTCGCGGCGGGTGAACCGCTCGCGCTCGCCTCGAGGCTCGTCGACTGGGCCAACGCGCAGGGCGGACATGACAACATCACGGTGGCGCTGGCCCGGCTCGGCGATCCTGCGCCGAATCCCCTCGCCGCAGAGAAGAACGGGGAGAGCTGAGATGGCCGATTTCACGGCGCAGGTGTTCCAGAACGAGTTCCTGCCGGACGGGGGCACGGACGTCCACGCGATCGTCACGGTCACCTGCACCGGTGCCGGTCAGGCCGGGCAGTCGGGTGCGGGCGAGGCCGCCGAGATCGTCATCGTCGACACCTCCGGGTCGATGGGCGTCGTCGGGATCCAGGCCGCCCAGCTGGCCGCCGTCGCTGCGCTCGACCAGGTCCTCGACGGGACGTGGTTTGCGGTCATCGCGGGCAACCATCAGGGCCGGCTCGCCTACCCGACGGACAGCCCCGAGCTCGGCATGGCCCGGATGGACTCCCGCGCCCGAGCGGCGGCCCGGGTCGCGATCGGGTCGTTCTACGCCGAGGGCGGGACCGCGATGGGGACCTGGCTCGAGCTCGCGACCGCGGTGTTCGCCTCGGTGCCGTCGGCCACCCAGCGGCACGCGATCCTGCTCACCGATGGCAAGAACCAGCACGAGACGCCGGCCGAGCTGACCCGCCGGATCGCGGCCGCGAGCGGGCGGTTCCAGTGCGACTGCCGCGGGGTCGGTGCCGACTGGGAGGTCGGCGAGGTCCGTCGCATCGCGGTGGCCCTGATGGGCACGGTCGACCTGATCCCCACCCCGGCGCAGATGGCGGGGGAGTTCGAGAAGCTCATGCGGGCCGCGATGGGCCGCGGCGTCGCGTCGGCAGACCTGCGCGTGTGGGCTCCGCAGGGTGCCCGCGTGCAGTTCGTCCGCCAGGTCGCGCCCGCGGTCGAGGACCTCACCGGCCGGCGCCGCGAGGTGAACGCCCTCACCGGGGCGTACCCGACCGGCAGCTGGGGGGACGAGTCGCGCGACTTCCACGTCGCGGTCCGGCTGCTCGCCGCCAAGGGCGTCGGCCAGGAGCAGCTGGCCGCCCGCGTGCAGCTCGCGCTGGGTGACGAGGTCCGCGCCCAGGGCCTGGTCAAGGCCATGTGGTCCGACGACGACGCGCTCACCGCCCGGATCAACCCGGAGGTCGCGCACTACACCGGCCAGACCGAGCTCGCCGACGCGATCCAGGAAGGCCTCGCGGCCAAGGCCGCCGGCGACGACCGGACCGCGACGGCCAAGCTCGGCCGCGCGGTGCAGCTCGCGGCCCAGACCGGCAACGACGAGGCCACGTCCAAGCTGAAGAAGGTGGTCGACATCGAGGAGGCGGGGACCGGCAAGGTGCGCCTGCGCAAGAGCGTGGACCGGCTCGACGAGATGGCGCTCGACACCGCCTCCACCAAGACGACGCGGGTCAAGCGATGAGCACGACCTGCCCGAACGGGCACGTGACCACGGCGACCGACTACTGCGACACGTGTGGCGCGCCGCTGGACGTCGGTGCGGGAGCTGGAACTGGAACTGGTGCTGGCTCTGGTGCTGGCTCTGGTGCGGGTGCTGGCGCTGGTGCCGGGGTGCCGAGCGGGACGCCTGGATCTGCGGCGACCCCAGTCGCGACGTCGGCGCCCGCCGCCCCGGCGAACCCCGCCGCCCCGACGGTGCAGACATGCCCGAACTGCCATACCGAGAACCTCCCCGACGCCCTGTTCTGCGAGGGCTGCGGGTACGACTTCACGACCGGCGCGATGCCGCGCGTCGTCGCGCCGCCGTCGGCGCTCGACCTGGGCTCGCCGGGATCGGGAACGGGCGCCGGTGCTGGTACCGCTGCCGGCCCGACGGCGGGCTCGGCGCCGCCGGTCTCGCTCGCGCCGAGCGTCCCGCTGGAGTGGGTCGCTGAGCTCTGGATCGACCCGGACTGGTACGCGGTCCAGGAGAGCGACGAGACTCTCCCGTCGCCCGGGCTGCCGGCGATCGTCCCGCTCACCGCGCGCAGCGTGCTCGTCGGGCGCGTGTCGAAGAGCCGCAACATCCACCCCGAGGTCGACTGCGACGGGGATGTCGCCGTGAGTCGCAGGCAGGCCCAGCTCACCACCGACGGCACGCGCTGGTGGGTCGAGGACCTCCAGTCGTCCAACGGCACCTACGTCGGGCCCGACAGCGGCCCCCTCCCGGAGGATCCGATCACGCCCGGCCAGCGCCACGAGCTCGCCGAGGGGGACCGGGTCTACGTCGGGGCGTGGACCCGCCTCGTCGTCCGCCGCGCCACCGACGACGAAAAGGCCGCCCCCCGCTAGCCCTCGTTACCGTCGAGTTGTCAACGTGAGCGCGGTCCATGCACCGCGCTGCGCCTGACACATCTCATCTCCGTCGAGTTGTCAGCGTGAGCGCGGTCCATAAACCGCGCTGCGCTTGACAACTCGCGCTGGTAATCGGGTGCGCCCAAAGGTGCCGATCCCAGAGTCGGTCGCGCGTCCCAGCCCAAGCCCGGGCCGCGCAGCTCCCGCCGGGTCGCTCAGTCGGTTGGAAAGCGATCGATGGTCCAGCGCCCCGGAATCGACCCGGGCGTCGTTCCAAACGCGAATCCGCCCACCCTCACCCCGACGCGGCTCACTGCATTCGAATCGAGCATCGAACTGGGAGTGGTTGTCGTCCGGGAGGCCTTCAGGAGGACAACAACTCCCAGTTCGACGACGAGCTGCCCGTTACCTTCCACACCCGCAGAGGGCCGGTGGCCGCGTCGGAGAGGAATCGAGAGTCAGGCGTCGGAGGCGTTCAAAGTCTTCCAAAAGCCCCGACCGGCGCCCCGCTGAACGACCCGGTGACCTGATCCGCCGAATTCCCTCGGTGGACCGGCGGCCACGTCCAGTCACTCCCGCTCGGCCGCGCACTCGACCCGTCGGACCCCCGCCCGCCGCGTCGACGGCAGCCGAATCCTGACCAGGCGAGGCAGCTAATCCTGACCAGGCGAGGCAGCTAATCCTGACCAGGCGAGGCAGCCGAATCCTGACCAGGCGAGGCAGCTAATCCTGACCAGCGCCGCAGCCCAATCCTGACCATCCGCGCGCTCCGCGTGTCGGTCCGGAACTTTACCGAGATCCTCGGTCGTTTCGACCCTCGGCCGTTTCGTGCGGGGGAGGAAGCATCCGTGGAACGTGGAGAACCGGGCTGAGATCCGCGGCGCGCCCGCCGGATGCGAGTCGATCGCTGAGGACTTGCGGGTCGTGGGGGTCTTGAGCGACACGCTGAACGCGCGCTGGCGAGCGAGGAGTCGCTCGACGACGCGGTCGTCACCCGACCTCGACGAGGAGGTCACGCAGGTCGACGCCGACCGGACCGTCGCTACCTCAGCCCGGCCGATCTGATCGGAGGATCCAGGCTGGGTCGGCGGTCGGGGGATCGGGCGAATGTTCACGTCCGTGACGAACAGACCAAATCTACGTAAATCATGAAGAACCGATTATTTCTATCAAAACGGACAAGACAGCTTCGCCAGCCCCGACGAGGGGGTCCAGCCGCACAGCATGCGAGCCCGAAGCGGACGCGAACGAGCCGCTCAGCGGGGACAGGGCGATCGCCGCATCCGTTCACTCGAGGTGCCGTGAACTGCGAGTCGTTGTCGCGAATTTGCGATCGGCGCGACAACAACTCGCAGTTCGCGGATCGTGTGGCGGCCGCCACGGGCATGAGACCGGCCTGAGCCGATTCTTGCCATGTTCATGGGACCACCTGGGTTGCCAGCCATGGGACCACCGGGTAGGTCGTGCGAATGGTTGATCGGGGGCTGGTGCTAGCGATTGTCGACGCCGAGTGAAAACTGACCCTCAGGTGTCGAACTCGCCCGGCAGAAGGGGGTCAGTTTTCAACCGGCGTTGACATCGATGACGTCATGTCGAGCGACGTGGAGGTCGCTGGTGATGTCCGGGGGTGGACGTGGTCGAGGTTCGGGAAGTTCTGCGCTACCGGCTCGCCGGGGAGGGTGGGGTGCGGATCGCTGCTGAGGGGAGGGGTTGATCTCTTGACCGCGGCGCGAGGGCAGTTATCAGCGGTTGGCCGGCATCGGCGGCCGAACAATCGAGGGCAGAGCGATGCTTTTCCGCACCTATACGGCAGACCTACGCAAATCAGTTCGAACCAGTCATAACGACTAACACGGACACAGCAGCTCCGCCTGCCCGGACGAACGGGGTGGGGCCCGTCGTGACCCGACGGGGTTCTCGTTGCACTGGAGCTGGCGTTCATTCGAGAGCGTTCACGAACGGCTCCCGTTCGAGGTCCGTCTCGACGCTCGTGACCTCCCGGCCAGCGTTGCGACGTCAGGCGCCGTTGCGACGTCGGCAAGCGCGGTCGCGAAGCCGGTGGGGATCTGACGGGCTCGGAGGTGCGCCGCACCGATGACGCAGCCCGGAGGCATGGGGGAGGGGCGGTCGGCCTGAGTCAGCTCGCGGGTCGAATCTGCACACATTCGGCGCAGCACGTGGTCAACGCGGGTTGGAAACCGACCCCCTTCTGCCGGGTGAGTTCGAGGCACCGGGGGGTCAGTTTTCACTCGGCATCGACACGCGTCGCGCTTCGCGGCACAAGATCCGTTCTCGGCGGCGCGAGCCCTCGCGACACGAGCGGACCATCTTCGGCCTGCCCCGGCGTCCGGCGCCTGGCGGCTGTCGGCCGGCGTCGTTAGCCCGCTGGCCGGCAGGACGACTGGCCCGCTGGCCGGTCAAAATACCTAGATCTGTCACAAACGATGCTAAACCTACGCAAATCATGAGGAACTGGTCATTTAGACCAAAACGGACAGGGCAGCTACGCCAGCCCGGACGAGGGGGGGCAGGTGGTTGTGGCTCACCGGGCTTGTTGAGCGGAGAGTTGTTGTCCGCAACGCACGAGTCTGCGACGCCGGGACCTGCAACCCCCGGGTCCGCAACGCCGGGACCTGCAACACCCGGGCCGCAACCCCCGGGCCGCAACCCCCGGGTCCGCAACTCTGAGGTGCGACGACGCCGCGCTCCGCAACGTGATCGCCTGCTCGGCGACGCCGATTCAGCTCGCGGTCCGAGGGTTCCGCTTGCGTCCCGGGACGGGAAGGATGACGCTATGAGCAAAGATGCTGCAGGCCAGGGGGCTACGGCCGGGGGAGTCGAGGAGCGCGTCGCCCTGGGAAGGG
>NZ_DATCNW010000431.1:0-2314 GCF_036565025.1 Pengzhenrongella sp. | reverse complement strand
GCTCGCCGCCGCTCTCGCGTTCGTCGGCGCCGCGGCGAGCGCCGGCCTCGCCACTGCCGCGTTCGTCGCTTTCGGAAGCGTCTATCGCGCGGTATGAATGCCCGGCCCGGCACCGGTCGAGCACACCCCTCAGCTCAGGCGCCCTCGGCCCGCTCCGCGACGACCTCGGCGGCCCGGATCACGTCCGCGAGCGACGTCCGCGCGGCATCCGGCGTCGGCGCGCTCGGCGCCTCGCCCGCCACGACGACGACGTCGCGCAACGCGGCGACCGGCAGCCCGAGCTTCCCCCACGGGCGCAGCAGCGCCGCCGCCTGGCCGACGACGTCGGGACCCCCCTTGCGCGAGGATGAGACGTTCGGCAGCGCGGCGGGCAACCCGGCCCAAAGAGCGACGCCGCCCTCGACAGCCTCGCCGATCCGTTCCCAGCCCTGCTGGTTGAACCCGGCGACGCTCAGCCCTACGCCGTCGGCCCCCGCCGCGACCACGGACCGGACCGGGACCCACGACGGACCGCAGTGCACGACGACGCGCGCCGCCCCGGCTGCGTCTCGGGCACCCGCGGCGCGGGCGGCCTCGGCGACCGTCCGCAGCAGCTCGCTCACGATCCCCGTCGGCACGGCCCGGATCACCGAGTTGCCCGAGAAGTTCGACACGCGCCCGAGCAGCACCTCGGCGAGCCCGGACTCCTCGAGCACCAGCACGGGCGCCGCGCCCGGGACCGCGACCCGCACGGCCGCGAGGTGCTCGGCCAGCCCTGCGCCGAGGGAGGCGCTCAGCTCGCGCACCGCGCCGGCGTCGGACAGCACGCGGTCGCCGCGCGCCAGGTACAGGCGCGAGGCGAGCGTCAACGGACCCGTCGCGGCGACCACCAGCGGACCGGCGTACCCGTACGCCGCGACGGCGAGCGCGTCCAGGTCCTGGCGCAGGAACGCCGCGGCCCGGGAGGCGTCGCGGCCCGGGCGGTCGGCGAGCTTCCAGCCGTGCGGCCCGAGCTCGGCGGACATCTCCACGAGCAGCGCGGTCCCCCGACCGGTCGGCTCGGCACCGTACCCGCGACCGGGCAGCTGCACGAGGAACGGCAGCCCGTCCACCCCGGTCGGCGTCGAGGTCAGCTCACCGACGACGGCGGTCTGCGCCTCGAGCACGTCGGTGCCCTCCCAGGGCCCGAGTCCGGACGCGGCGGTCACCCGGCGAGCCGGGCGTGCAGGAAGCCGATCGTGCGGGCGAGTGCGACCTCGGCCGCGCGTGGGTCGGCGAGCACCACGTCCGCGTTCGCGAACGAGTGCTCGGTGCCGGGGTAGGTGAACGTGTCCACGGGGGTGCCGACCGCGCGCAGCGCCGAGACGAAGGCGTCGATGTCGTCCGCCGACTCGAATTCGTCCTGCGCCGCGAGGTGCAGCTGGACGGGGCAGGTGATCCGGGCAGCCTCCGCGGGGTCGCCGGACGCGTAGTAGACGACCACCGCGTCGAGCTCGCCGTCGCGCGCGGCGCGCAGCACGAGCGAGCCACCGAGCGAGAAGCCGACCGCACCGATGTACCGCGCCCCCGCGAACTTCAGCCGCTCGACGGCGGCGGTGATCGCCTCGCGCGCGGCCGAGCCGTCGAGGGCCTCGGCGAGCTCCTCCGCGCGACCGGGATCGCGCGTCGTGGCGCCGTCGTACACGTCGACCAGCTCGACGTCGAAGCCCGCCATCGTGAGCTCGTCGGCGAAGTCCGCGACGTGCGGCAGCGGCCCGTACCAGTCGTGCACGACGACGACCCCGGGCCCGGTCGCGGGCGATCCCGCGGGCAGCGCAGCCCGATCCGTCTCGAGCTCGTCGGCGTCGTCGATCTCGTCCGTCTCGTCGCCGTCGAGCGCGATGACCTCGTCCTGCAGGTCGCCGGGCTCGGGCTCCAGCTCGGGGTCCAGGTCCGGCTCGGAGTCCAGCTCATCGTCCGCCGGACTCAGCGCGTTCGCGTTCATGCCTTGGCCCCTGTCGCCGTCATGTCCTCCGCCACCCCAACATCCGCTGCGGTTATCCGTTCCGTCGTGCTCACCGTGGCCTGGCCGAGCACCCTGGTGCCGTCGTAGAGCACGACCGACTGCCCGGGAGCCACCCCGCTCAGGCCCGGCTCGGCCCCGGGCTCGACCTCCACCCGCACCCGCCCACCGGGCAGGGCTCGGGCCCGCGCCGCGACCGGCTCGAGCGCTCGATGTTCCCGCTCGGGGATGCCGCGACCAAGGGGGACGTGCGGGCCGAGGCGGCCGCGCGCGGGCTCGGCGTCTCGGCCAAGCCGGACTCCTACGACATCTGCTTCGTGGCCGACGGCGACA
>NZ_DATCNW010000430.1:0-6778 GCF_036565025.1 Pengzhenrongella sp. | reverse complement strand
GCGGCGGTCGTCTCGAGCGGCGCGACCGCCGTCGTCGCGTACAACGACCTGGTGGGGCTCGGCGTGATCTCCGGGGCGCGCAAGCTCGGGTACCACTGCCCGGAGCACCTGAGCGTGGTGGGCATCGACGACCTCGACGTCGCGGCCGCCGCCGAGCCCGGCCTGACGACGATCAGCGTGGCGATCGCGCGCAGCGGGTCCCTCGGCCTGGAGCTGCTGCTGGACCTGATCGGCGGAAAGCCGGTACCCGCGGAGCCCGCGCACCTCGGCTCCCAGCTCATCGTCCGAGGCTCCACGTCCGCCGCCCGCACGCCGGACTTCCGATGAGGCCGGGCTTCGAAGACAACGAGACGAGCGACGTGACCGAACAGCCTGCGAAGACCCCCGACCCGCTCAAGATCGTCATCGCCGACGCGAACCTGCTCCCGCTGCGCGCCGAGCTCGAGGCTGGCCTCCCGGCCGGTGCGAGGGTCTCCTGGCACCCGCGTTTCGACGAGGATGCGCTGGTCGCGGACCTGCCGGACGCCCGCGTGTACGTCGGCGCCAAGTTCACGGCCGCGATGGGCGACGCCGCCAAGCGCCTCGAGCTCGTGCACGTCGCCGGCGCCGGCTTCGACGGGATCGACGCCGAGGCGCTGCCCGACGGCGCCGTGGTCGCCAACACGTTCCACCACGAGGCCTCCATCGCCGAGTACGTCGCCTCGACGACCGTCGTGTTGCGCCGCAGGCTGCTCGATCAGGACCGCGAGCTGCGCACCGGGCACTGGGCGTCGCCGGTCTACGAGCCCGGCCGCCCGCAGGTCCGCGGGCTGCACGGAGCGACCGTCGGGATCGTCGGTTTCGGCCACATCGGCTCGCGGACCTGGCAGCTGCTGCGCGCGTTCGGCGCGCGCGGGATCACGGTCACCCGCAGCCCGGTCGACGACGCCGCGCACGGCCTGGACTGGGCCGGCGGGATCGAGGACCTGCCCCGGCTGCTGCGCGAGAGCGACGTCGTCGTGCTGTGCCTGCCGCTCGGGCCGAGCACCCGCGGGCTGATCGGGGCGAGCGAGCTCGAGGCGATGCGGCCCGACGCCGTCCTGGTGAACGTCAGCCGCGGCACGCTGGTCGACGAGGCGGCGCTGTACGCCGCGCTCAACGAGAACCGCATCGGCGGCGCGGTCCTGGACGTCTGGTACCAGTACCCGGCGGCCGGCTCCCACGGCCGACCCGCGACCCTCCCGTTCGGCGAGCTGTCCAACGTCCTGCTCACCCCGCACATCTCCGGCGTCACCCGCCAGACCTTCGAGGGCCGGGCCGGCGACATCGCCGCCAACATCCGGCGCCTCGCCGCTTGTGAACCGATCCAGAACGTGGTGATTTCCCGATGAGCTCCATGATCGTGGCCGCCGAGGTCATCCTCACCAGCCCGAGCCGCAACTTCGTGACCCTGAAGGTCACGACCGACGACGGCGTCGTCGGCTGGGGCGACGCGACCCTCAACGGGCGCGAGCTCGCGGTCGCGTCCTACCTCAAGGACCACCTCGCGCCGCTGCTCATCGGCCGCGACGCGCAGCGCGTGGAGGACACCTGGCAGTACTTCTACCGCGGCGTGTACTGGCGCCGCGGCCCGGTGACCATGGCCGCGATCGGCGCCGTCGACCTCGCGTTGTGGGACATCAAGGGCAAGCTCGCCGGGCAGCCCGTCTACCAGCTCCTCGGCGGCGCGGTCCGGATGAGGATCCTCGCGTACACGCACGCCAGCGGCTGGGACACCCCCGAGCTGCTCGACTCCGTGGACGAGAAGCTCGACCGCGGCTTCCTCGCGGTGCGCGCCCAGTCCGGGGTGCCCGGGCTGGACACCGTGTACGGCGTGCACCACGGTGAGGTCTCCTACGAACCGGCCGGCCGCGGCAAGCGTCCCGTCGAGGAGACCTGGGACACCGCGGCGTACCTGCGCCACGCCCCCACGATGCTCGCCGCGGTCCGCGAGCACGTCGGCCCGGAGATCGCGCTGCTGCACGACGCGCACCACCGGCTCACCCCGAACCAGGCGGCTCGGCTCGGCAAGGCGCTCGAGCCGGTCGACCTGTTCTGGCTCGAGGACGTCACCCCCGCGGAGAACCAGGAGGTGCTGCGCCGGGTCCGCGAGCAGACCACGACGCCGCTCGCGATCGGTGAGGTCTTCAACACGATCTGGGACTGCAAGGACCTGATCACCGGGCAGTACATCGACTACATCCGCACCTGCGTGATGCACGCCGGCGGGATCTCGCACGCCCGGCGCATCTTCGACCTGGCCGCCCTCTACCAGGTCGGCGCGGCGCCGCACGGACCGTCCGACGTCTCTCCGATCACGCTCGCGGCGTCCCTGCACCTCGGCCTGGCCACCCCGAACTTCGCCATCCAGGAGTTCATGGGCTACGAGCCGATCGACGACGAGGTGTTCCGCCACGACTACACGTACAAGTCCGGCTACCTGCACCCGGGCGACGCGCCCGGTCTCGGCGTCGAGCTCGACGAGAAGCTTGCGGCCCGCTACCCGTACAACCCGGCGTACCTCCCCGTGGCGCGCAAGCGCGACGGCACGATGACGGACTGGTGACCCCCATGCTGACCAACGACCTGCGCGCGCCGGGCGACCTCGCCCAGCTGAGCGCCACCACGATCCCCGCGGGGGTCCGGGGCCATGACCGGCCCACCCCGCGCACCGGCATCGTGCACCTCGGCCTCGGCATCTTCCACCGGGCCCACCTCGCGGTCTACACCGCCAAGGCCATCGACGCCGACGGCGGCGACTGGGGCATCTTCGCCTCCTCGCGCCGGTCCGAGACGCCGGACGCGATGCGCGCGCAGGACCTGCTGTACAGCGTGGTCGACATCGCGCCGGGCGCCGAGGCCATCACCGTGCCCGCGGTCCACACGGCCGTGCTCGGCCGCGGCGACCCCTCCTGCCTCGTCGTCGAGGAGATCGGCAAGGCGACCACCAAGATCGTGACCCTGACGGTCACCGAGGCCGGCTACACGTTCTCCCCGGGCACCCAGCGCCTGGACCTCGACAACCCGCTGGTCCGCGGCGACCTCGCCGGGGCCACCTCGCCGGCGACGGCCATCGGCCAGATCGTGCGCGGCCTCCAGGTCCGGGTGCGCACCCACGGGGCACCCGTCACGGTCCTGAGCTGCGACAACCTCGCGGACAACGGCGACCTCACCGCGCACCTGGTGCGGCACTTCGTCGAGCTGCTGGCGCCGGACGAGAGCGTCCCGCTGCTCGGGTACCTCGAGTCGTCCGTGACCTTCCCCAACTCCATGGTCGACCGGATCGTGCTGGACACCGCGGACCGGCACCGCGCGATGGCGGCCGAGCGCCTCGGCGTGCGCGACGACGTCCCGGTCCCCGCCGAGCCGTTCAGCATGTGGGTGCTGCAGGACAACTTCGCCGCCGGGCGACCGCGGTGGGAGGTCGGCGGTGCGATCTTCACCGACGACGTCACGCCGTACGACGTGCTCAAGCTGCGCCTGCTCAACGGGACGCACTCCCTGCTCGCCTACCTCGGTGCGCTCGACGGGCAGGCCACGATCCCGGACGCGCGGTTCCAGGACTTCATCGCCCAGGCGGCCGGCACGCTGCTGCGCGAGGAGTACCTGCCGACGCTGACCGTGCCGGCGGCCGTCGACGCCGAGCAGTACATCGCCCAGCTCTTCTCCCGCTGGTCGAACTCGGTGCTCGCCGACCCGACCAGCCGGGTGGGCTCCAACGGGTCCGGCAAACTCCCGCAGCGCATCACCGAACCCATCGCCCACCACCTCGCCCGGGGCGTGATGCCCGAGTACATCGCCCTCACCGTCGCGGGTTTCATCGCCTGCATCGCCCCGCTCGACGGGTTCGAGCCGGGTCCGTTCGCCCGCGCGATGGCCGATCCCGCCAAGGAACGCCTCGCGGCCTTGGCCCGCACCTGCACGACGGCGGGCGAGCTCGCCTGGGCGGTCTTCCGCCGCGGCGACGTGTTCGCGCCCGTGCTCGCCGATCAGCCCGGTCTGGTCGACCGGGTGGGGGAGTACCTCGACCTGATCTTCACCACCGGCATCCGTTCCGCGGCGGCCGAGGCAGCCCGGTCCAGCGCTAGCTCCGGCACCCACACCCACACCCGCACCAGCACCCTGCACTGACCCGCCGGCCCTCGGGCCCCAGCGAGTTCGTCTCTCAACGAAGAGGAGCCACGTCCATGGCACTGCCAACTCGAACGCGCGCCGCGAGGATGTACGGGGCGCGCGATCTGCGCGTCGAAGAGCTCGCCGTCCCGCAGATCGGGCCCGACGACGTGCTGGTCGCGGTCGCCGCCGTCGGCGTCTGCGGGTCGGACATGCACTACTACGACGCCGGCCGCAACGGCCTCAACGTCGTGCGGCAGCCGACCGTGCTCGGTCACGAGGCGGCCGGCGTCGTCATCGCGGCGGGCACGACGAGCGGGGTCGCAACCGGTACGCGGGTGGCCGTCGAACCCGCCGTCGGCTGCGGGACCTGCCCGACCTGCCGCGAGGGCCGGTACAACATCTGCCCGGTCGGGACCTGCCTGGGTTCCCCGCCCACCGACGGCACGATGTCGGAGTATCTCGTCGTGCCCGCCCGCTCGGTGCACGCGCTGCCCGAGAGCATCGACACCGTCACCGGCGCGATGATCGAACCGCTCGCGGTCGCCGTCTGGGCGGTGCAGCGCGCCCAGGTGCGCGTCGGGCACCGGGTCCTGATCACCGGTTCGGGGCCGATCGGGATCCTCGCCGCCCAGGTCGCCCGCGCCGCAGGCGCGACCGAGATCGTGATGACCGACGTCAACGACGACCGCCTCGCGATGGCCCTGACGTTCGGCGCGACCCGGGTCATCAACACCGCGCGAGACGAGCTCGACGTCACCGGCGTCGACCGCGTCCTGGAGTGCACCGGAGTCCCGACCGCGGCCTGGAGCGCGATCACGACGGTCAAGCCCGGGGGCAGGGTCACGGTCGTGGGGCAGGCCGCGCCGGCGGTCGACGGGCTGCCGCTCGCCTTCCTCCAGCGGTACGAGATCGACCTCGTCACCGCGTTCCGGTACGCGCACGCCTTCCCCACCGCGATCGCCCTCGTCGAGTCCGGCGCGGTCGACATCGAGCGGGTCATCACCGGGCGCTTCGCGCTCGCGGACACCGCCAAGGCTCTGCAAGCTCCAGTGCTCGACCCCAGTCACCTCAAAGTTGTGGTGACCCCGATGCCGAAGGGTGCATGACAATGAACGAATCCAAGACGCTCGAGACGTCCCGGACCGAGTTCCCGGAGGTGCCCGTCGACCCCGCGAAGGTTCGCCGCGCCGCGTGGGCCGGCCTGGTGGGCACGATCCTCGAGCAGTACGACTTCGTGGTCTACGGCACCGCGTCGGCGCTGATCTTCCCCCAGCTGTTCTTCCCCGACCAGTCCCCGACCGCCGGGATGATCGCGAGCTTCAGCGCCTACGCGATCGGGTTCGCGGCCCGCCCGCTCGGTGGACTGTTCTTCTCCCACTTCGGTGAGCGGTTCGGCCGCAAGTGGGTGCTGGTGACGACGCTGTTGCTGATGGGAGCCGCGACGTTCGGCATAGGCTGCCTGCCGACCTTCGCGAGCGCCGGCGTCCTCGCCCCGATCCTGCTCGTGCTGTGCCGGTTCCTGCAGGGCTTCGGCGCCGGTGCCGAGCAGTCCGGCGGCGCGACCCTGCTCACCGAGGTCGCCCGGCGCGGCAAGCGCGGACAGCTGTCCGCGTTCGTCATGATCGGCGCCGCCCTCGGCACCGCGATCGGCGCGCTCGTCTGGGTGCTCGCCCAGCTGCTGCCCGACGACGCCCTGCTCGCGTGGGGCTGGCGGGCCATCTTCTGGAGCAGCCTGTTCGTGACGGTCGGCGCGATGATCATCCGCCGCAAGCTCTCCGAGAGCCCGGTGTTCGTCGAGCTGAAGGCGGCCGGGCACGTCGAGCAGGCGCCGCTCAAGGCGATCGCCAAGGACGGGCGCCTGCAGGTGCTCAAGGTCATCTTCATGAACTTCGGCGTGACCACGCAGTCGTACACCTACCAGGTCTTCATGGCCTCCTACCTGGTCGCCGTGATCGGCGTCGACCCGAAGTTCGTGCCCAAGGTGCTGCTGATCGGCGCGCTCTGCGCGGCCTTCGCCGCCTTCGTGACCGGGACTCTCTCCGACCGGTACGGCCGGCGACGGATGTACCTGATCATCACCGGGGCGCTGATCTTCCTGCCCGTGCCGAGCTTCCTGGCGCTGTCCACGAAGTCGCCCGTCGCGATCGTCGTGGTGATGATCCTGGGCTTCATGCTCGCCGCGCAGGGCGCGACCGGCGTGCAGATGAGCTTCTTCCCGGAGATGTTCGGCAACCGCTACCGGTACGCCGGGGTGACCCTGGGGCGCGAGTTCTCCTCGATCATCGGCGGGGGAGTGGCCCCGCTGATCTGCGCCGCGCTGCTCGCGGCGTTCGCCAACTCCTGGGTGCCGGTGGCGATCTACATGATGGTCACCATGCTCGTGAGCTTCCTGGTCACGCGCACCGTCCCGGAGACCGTCAACCGCGACCTGAACACCCCCGACGACGCCAAGTGGGGCGACGCCCGCCCGCTCGTCGCCGCCAACTGATCCCCTCCGCCAACTGATCCCCTCCGCCAACTGATCCCCTCCCAACTGAACCCCTCCCAACTGAACCCCTCCCAACTGCCTCCGCCCCCCCGCCCGCAACGTCCGAGCGTTGACGTCCTATAGGACGTCAACGCTCGGACGTCCCGGGGGGGATGG
>NZ_DATCNW010000429.1:0-9356 GCF_036565025.1 Pengzhenrongella sp. | reverse complement strand
CCTGCTGGCCCGCATGACCACGGCGGAGAAGGTGGGCCAGCTGCTGCAGCTGAACGCCCAGGACGACCTCGAGGACATCGTCGTGACCAGGCACGCCGGGTCGATCCTGCATGCCTCCCCCGAGCGGTTGATGGACGCGATCGCGTTGGCGGCGCAGACCCGGCTCGGTATCCCCCTGCTGACGGCCGACGACGCCATCCATGGCCACTCCTTCTGGCCAGGTGCGACCATCTTCCCGACCCAGCTGGGCATGGCCGCAACGTGGGATGCCGACCTGATCGAGCAGGGCGCGCGAGTGACCGCCGTCGAGGTGGCCGCAACAGGAATCCACTGGGTCTTCTCACCCGTCTTGTGCATTACCCGTGACCTGCGCTGGGGTCGCGTCGGCGAGACGTTCGGCGAAGACCCGTTCCTGATCTCAGAGTTCGGTGCGGCGATGATCCGTGGCTATCAAGGTTCCGGCCTCGACGACCCGACAGCGGTCCTGGCGTGCGCGAAGCACTTCGCCGGCTATTCCGAAACCCAGGGCGGCCGGGACGCCAGCGAGGCCGATATCAGCCGGCGCAAGCTCCGGTCATGGTTCTTGCCGCCGTTCGAGCGGGCCGCGAAGGAGGGTTGCCGGACGTTCATGCTCGGCTACCAGGCGATGGACGGGGTTCCCGTCACGGCCAACCGATGGCTGCTCAACGACGTCCTGAAACAGGAGTGGGGATTCACCGGAACGCTCGTCACCGATTGGGATTGCGTCGGCCGCCTGGTGCGGGAGCAGAAGGTGTGCGCCGACGACACCGAGGCCGCCGCGGTCGCTCTCCTCGCCGGCAACGGCATCGTGATGGCCACGCCGGGCTTCTTCGAAGGCGCGCTGGCGGCGCTGGCCAGCGGCCTGATCTCCGGCGCCGACATCGACGCCGCGGTGAGCCGCATCCTTCGCATCAAGTTCGAGCTGGGGCTTTTCGAGAACCCGCGGCCACCCGACCAGACCCGACAGGCAGAAGTGATCGGCCGCGGTGAACACGCTGCATTGAATCTGCAGATGGCCCGCCGGTCATTGGTGCTCCTGAACAACGATGGAACGCTGCCGCTGGACGGCGGGCCGGCACCACGCACGCTGGCTGTGGTCGGGCCCAACGCCGACGATCCAGATGCTCAGCTGGGTGACTGGGCCGGCTCCTCCGGACAGGCCGACTGGATGCCCGACGGCCATCCCCGCGAGACCGTCGAAACCGTGCTCGACGGCTTTCGCGCCGTCGCCCCGGCCGACTGGACGGTCACGCACGCTCCTGGTGGCGAGATCGGGGTTCTCAAACCGCACCCGGACGGCCCTCTGTTTCCCGACGGTCAACCCCGCTCGCCGGTGCTCGAACCCGCCTCTGCGGACCCGGCGATGATCGCCGAGGCGGTGGCCGCCGCGCAGTCGGCGGACTACGTGATCGCCGTCGTCGGCGACAACGTCGCCCTGACCGGCGAACTGACCTCCACCGCGACCCTGGAGCTCGTCGGCACCCAGGTCGCCCTGCTCGACGCGCTGGCCGCCACCGGCACGCCGATGATCGTTGTCCTGGTCAACTCCAAACCGGCAGTCCTACCCCAGTCGGCCCTCAACGCCGCCGCGCTCATCCAGGCGTTCAACCCCGGCATGCGCGGCGGACGGGCCATCGCCGAGCTGATCCTGGGCCAGATCGAACCGACCGGGCGGCTACCGGTGTCCTTCGCCCGGCACGTCGGCCAGCAACCCGTGTACTACAACGTCCTGCGCGGCCAACGCGGCGACCGCTACGCCGACCTCACCCAGGACCCGCAGTTCGTCTTCGGTGAAGGGCTCAGCTACTCCACCGTGACGTATGCCGATCTCGTCGTGAACACCCCAGAGCTGAACCCGGATGCGACCATCCGCGCCGAGGTGACGCTCACCAACACCGGCGACCGCCCCGCGCTCGAGACCATTCAGGTGTACATCAACGACCTGGTCACGAGCGTGACCTGGGCGGAGAAGGAACTCAAGTCCTACCAGCAGGTCCTTCTCGCCCCTGGCGAGTCCGCGACGGTGGACCTCGAGCTGCCCGCCGCGTCCTGCACCTTGGTGACAGCCGACGGCCGCCGAATAGTGGAACCCGGCGAGTTCGAGCTGCTCGTGGGACCCAGCTCGCGGACCAAGGACCTTTTGCGTGCCACCTTCCGAATCGGCGTCGACAGTTCGGCGCCCGGAGGCCGCGAATCAGGAGCCTTCCGCAGGTGAGCTCGCGCGGTCCCTGACCACTCCACCGCCCGGTCGAGTCGCCGAACTGGGAGGTGTCGTCGCGCGATTCGACATCGACGACAACGTCTCCCGGCTCGGCGCTGCACCACCGACTATCGGGTCGCGACGACCTCAGCGGCTGCCGCGAGATCCGGGAACAGCCCCCGCAACGCCGGGTACATCCTCCGGTAGACCCCGAACAACGCGTCGTACCCGGCCGCCGACCCCGGGTCCGGCGCGACCTCGCGGCCGTCCCCGACCCAGTTTTCGGAACCTTTGGTGCGCCTCACGCGCACATCCTTCCGAAAGCCGGGCTCCAGGACGCGGCGCTGATCTCGGACTCGGCGCACACCAGCACCGGGCGCTGGGTGATGTCGGTGATGATCCGCATCCAGAGCGCGCTGCGGGCGCCGCCGCCCCCGACCCGGATCGACTCGATCGGTCGGCCGGTCACCTCCTCGAGCCGCTCGAGGTGCAACCGGAGCTCGAAGCCGACCCCCTCGAGGATCGAGCGGTAGAAGTGGGCGGTCGTGTGGCGACCGTGCCAGCCGAGGACCGCGCCGCGCGCCAACGGGTCCCAGTGCGGGGTCTGCGCGGCGTTCCAGTACGGCAGGGTGAGGAGGCCCTCCGCGCCGATGGGCAGCACGGCCGCGGCCGCCTCCAGCTCGGCGCCCGCGACGCCGTCGGCCCCGCGTGCTCCGAACTGCTCCCGGCACCAGGTGGCGACGTACGCGGCCGCGTTGAGCACCGTCTCCAGGGTGTAGGTCCCGGGCCGGATCCCGACGAGGGTCCGGAACGCCGGGTCCCACCGGTACTCGCCCGACTGGACCCCGAGCACCATGGACGTCCCGAGGTTCAGGTAGGCGACGCCGGGAACCGTCGCGCCGAGCCCGAGGCCGGCGGCCTGCCCGTCGCCGATCCCGGCCACCAGCGGGATCGGTCCCGGCAGGCCGAGCGAGCGCGCGACGGCCGGCGAGACCCTGCCGATCTCGTCGCCCGCGGCCACCAGCTCGGGGAGCTGCTCGACGCGAACCCCGGCGAGCTCGAGCAGCTCGGCGGACCAGTCCAGGTGCTGAAGGTCGAAGAGCCCGAGGGTGTCCGCCGAGGCATGGCAGGTCGCCCACCGACCCGTCAGCCGCCGGGCCAGGTACGCCTGGACGTCACCGACGTGCACCGCGTCCCGCAGGACGTCGGGCTCGTGCCGAGCCAGCCACGCGAGCTTGTAGATCGCCGGGGTCGTGTCCGGTGGCTTGCCGGACACCTCATGCACGCGCCTCGAACCGAGCGCGGCGATCTCCTGGTGGGCGCGGCCGTCAAGCCACAGGATCGCCGACCGGAGCGGTCGCCCGTCGGCGTCGAGACACACGAAGGACTCCCGCTGGTGCGTGACGCACAGCGCCCGGACCGCGCCGGGGTCGGCCAGCGTCCCGACGGCGGCGGCGATCGCGTCCCGGGTGGCGACCCACCACTGCTCGGCGTCCTGCTCGTGCCAGGCCGCGCGGGGCTGGCGGGTCTCGAGCGGGCGGGCCGCCTGGGCGACCACCCGGCCGGCGTCGTCGTGGATCACCGCCTTCGACGCCGTCGTGGAGCAGTCGACCGCGATGACCAGCCGGCCCCGCGGCGCGATGTGGGGGCGCTGCTCACGCGCTGGGCGAGACGATGATCTTCAGGCCGAGACGGTCGCTCGCGGCACGGAACGCCTCGCCCGCCTTCTCGATCGGGAAGGTCTGCGAGACGACCGAGGTGACGTCGATGATCCCGGACTCCGTCAGCCGGATCGTGCGCGGGTACATCTCCTTCATCCGCCGCGAGAGCTTGATGGTCAGCCCCTTGCGGCGGGCCACCGAGGCCGGGAACGAGGTGCTGTCGTGGTCCGGGATCCCGGCCAGGACGACCCGGCCACCGGGCCGCACGGCCTCGACCGCAAGCCCCACGGACGCGTCGTTGCCGGCCACCTCGAACGCGACGTCGACGCGCCGGCCGCCGGTCGCGTCCGCGAGCGCGGCGTGGATCGCGGCAGACGACGCGTCGAGGACCGCGTGCGCACCCAGCGCCGCGGCGGCCGCGCGCCGGTGCGCGAGGGGCTCGACGGCGATCACCCGGCTGGCACCGGCGGCCCGCGCCAGCTGGATCAGGCACAGCCCGATCGGCCCGCAACCGATCACGGCCACCACGGCACCTGCCCTGGGTTTGCCCAGGTCGTGGGCGTGCAGCGCCACCCCGAGCGGCTCCAGCATCGCCGCGTCGGCGTTGCTCAGGGCGTCGGGCACCCGGTGCAGGTACGCCGTCGGCCAGGTGACGAACTCCCGCAGCCCGCCGTCGTTCGCACCGTGCCCGGCGAACCGGACGGTCGGGCACAGGTTGCGGTTGCCCTCCAGGCACTGCTCGCACTCCCCGCACGGGATCGCCGGGTCGACGGCGACCCGGCGTCCTGACGCCGGCCCACCCTCGATGACGCCGGCGAACTCGTGCCCGAGGACGAGGGGTCGCGTGAGCTGAGCGTCCCCGATGCCGCCGTCGGAGAACCAGTGCAGGTCGGAGCCGCACAGGCCGACCGCCGTGACGCGGACCAGGCTCTCGCCCGGTCCGGCGACGGGCCGGTCCTCCTCGGCGACTCGCACGTCGCCCACGCCGTGCAACCGGGCCACCTTCATGAGCCGCTCACCGCCGATCGGATCTCCGCTGCCACGCCTGCTCCTCGGGTCATCGCCACCATCGCCGTCCGACATCGTTATCGCAGGCTCGACCGTACCGCCTCGCCGAAACTGTGACGCCGTCGGTCGGCATTCGCCAGACGCCCTGAACACCTCTCGCGTACGCTCGAAAGCAGTTCCAGGAAAGGGACGCACTCGCACCCAAAACCAGTAAGGCGGGGGCCGCCCAATGGGAATCGACCGGACACCAGAGTTCAGCGCGAGTCCGTCGATGACGGTCGGTCGCCAAGGGGCGCACAACGCATCGGTCGATGAGGTCCGACGCAGCACCGGCGCCTGCGCGCAGGTGCATCTGCCGACCGGTCGGATGTGCACCAAGCGGCACAGCCACGACGGTTCCTGCGAGTTCGTGACCCCCGACCAGGTCGAGGCGTCGCTGGCCCGGCATCGGGCGGCCGAGGGCTGGTAGCACCGAGGTTCGGTAGCCCGCCCCCGTGACGTGGCGGCCGGCGGGCTACCCCTGGACGACGGGCGGCGCGACCGGCGGGGCCGCGGGTGGCAGCGTGCCCGGCGGAGCAGCCTGCAAAGGGCCGCGCACCGGGCGCCGGCGCCGAACGAGCCGGACCAGCCACACGACGGCGGCGGTCACCAGCCCGAGGAACGCGGCCCACGGCAGCAGCACGCCGACCGCGATCACCAGCCCGCGCAGCGTGACGAGCAGGACCTTCCAGCCCGCCATGACCCCGGGCCAGAACCCGTTCGGCCCGCCGGCCTTCGTCACCGCCGCCCTGGGCACCAGGTCGAGCGTGATCGTGGCCAGGGCGACCTGACCCGCGAGCCCGGTGCGCTTGGCCTGCAACGCCTCCAGGTCCGCCTGCCTGGTCGAGAGCTCCGACTCGATGGCCAGCAGGTCGCGGCTCGAGGCGGCGGTGCCCATCAACGTCTCGAGCCGGGCGACCGACGCCTTGAGCGCGTCGATGCGCGCGTCCAGGTCCTGCCCCTGCGCGGTCACGTCGGTCGCCGTCAGCTGGACCTCGTCGACCTTGCCGAGGCCCTTGAGCTTGTCCAGGGTCCCGGTCAGGTGCGCCGCGGGGATCCGGACCACGAGCTGCGCGCTCGCCTGACGCTCGTCCGAGGCTGCCTTCTCGATTCGTTCGTCGACCCGGCCACCGGCGGCCTCGACCACCGTGACGGCTCGCTCGGCGGCCTCCGCCGGCTTCGCGACGACGATCCGGACCGTGCCCGTCGTGACGACCTGCCGGTCGACCACCGCGGCCGCCGCGCCGTCGGGCGCCTTCTGCGCGCCGCTGCCCGCCGGCGCCTGCGCGGCCGAGCCGCCGGCGGAGTCCTGGGTCGAGCTGGATCGGGCGCTGCAGCCCGCGAGCAGGCCGACGGCGAGGAGCAGGACCACTGGGCCGACAACGCGTCTCATGCCGCGACCGTACGGGCGGGCACGCCCACCGGCTGCCGGTTGGCGGAATCGTGACCCTCTCGTGACGCCCGCGACCCGTCCGGCCGCCACTCAGGCACCGTGCACCCGAGCGCGGACCCAGTCCAGGGCGTGGTCGGCGACCTCCTCCCAGCCGTCCTGGTTGCACACGAGATGGGACCGGTTCGGGAACGCGCGGTAGTCGAGGACGCTCCCGGGGGCGCGGTACGCGTCGACGTTCTTGCGGATCATCGACGCGGGCGTCAGATGGTCACGATCGCCGGCCAGGAACAGCAGCGGCACGTGCGGGGCCCCGAAGTCGATCCGCGCCTGACGCGTCAAGGTGCTCCGCGGCACGTTCCGGCTCTCCGGCACGACGAGCTGCTCGAAGGCGGCGTTGCTGTCCGGCACGCTCATGGTGTTGGCGAACGTGTAGTGGAACCGCTCGGGGGTCATCACGACGGGCCGGTTTCCGGCCAACGGATTCACGTGCGGGAAGTTGGCTCGGAAGAAGTGCGGATCGAAGAAGACGATCCCGCGTGGCGGCGCGGAGCTGATCGCGACGCCGGCCGCCGCGTACCCGTCGTTGACCAGCTTCTGGACGAGGAGGCCGCCGATCGAGTGCCCGATGAGGATCGGACGTTCCGGGAACCCGTCGAGGAAGCCCTTCAGCGCCCCGGTCACGTCCGCGAACGTCAACGCGCCGAGGCCAGGGTCGATGTTCGCGCGCAGGTCGGCCGGTTCGCCCCGATGGAAGGGCCACGACGGGGTGTGGGTGAGGTATCCGCGGGCGGCCGCGCGCTCGGCCCAGGCATTCCAGCTCGAACCGGTCATGTACATGCCATGAATGAACACGAGGTTCGCGGGCGCCTGCACCATGGATGAAACGTACTCGCCGGCCGCCCGGCGAGCTCGACCTCAGTGCAGGCCTCAGTGCAGGCCTCAGTGCAGCGAAAGTGCACCACAATGCCTCATTCACTGCACTCTGGCTGCACACAGCGATGCACTGAGCCCGCACCCTCATGGGATTTGAAAGCACCGACCCGACGTCGAGCTCGGGGAGGCGGGCGAACGGACCTGGTTCGGATCTGGGTTCAGACAGGATTGCGTGACAGACCCCGGTGCCGACCCGGCGGCCGCCCTTTCGGGTGGATCGCCGAAGCATGGCCAACAGACCTATGGACAATTGCGCACGCCGGGAGCATCGTCTTTCCCATGGGTGAGCTCATCGCGCTGCCGCTGTCGGGATCCACCGTGCTGCCCGACGTCCGCGGCGAGCATCGGGCCCTCCAGGTCACCTGGCACTCCGGCGACGACGTGTTCGTCGTGAGCACCTGGCGCGCCGGCCATTGCGTTGCGAGCTCTCGACTGACCCCTGCGAATGCCGCCGCGCTGATCAGCGCCCTGAGCGAAGGTCTCGCCCGGCGCCCGTGAGCTGCCGTTCGTCCCTGTAGTCCGGCGCCGTGACCGGCGTAGGCTCCGCCGCGACCCGGGCCCCCAACCAGTTCCCGTGCCCGACGGCGACGTGCCGCTCACCTCGCCGTGCGGCAATGACGCCGCGCCCGGGCGCAGCGAAAGGACGATCGTGACGATGCCGCATGACACCGAACGCGAAGCGACCAAGGAAAAGTCCGTGGCGGGGAACATCCTGCGCGGCTCGATGGGAAACCTCGTCGAGTGGTACGACTTCTACAGCTTCACGATCTTCGGCACCTACTTCGCGCACGCCTTCTTTGCGAGCGGCAAGGAGGACACGGACCTGCTCGGCGTGCTCGGCATCTTCGCCGCAGGTTTCGTCATGCGCCCGGTCGGGAGCTGGTTCTTCGGCCGGTATGCGGACCGGAAGGGTCGGCGTGCCGCGCTGACGGTGAGCGTGCTGATGATGGCGGGCGGCTCGCTGCTGATCGCCGTCACGCCCGGCGTCGACACGCTCGGCGTCGGCGCCACGATCCTGCTGTTCGTCGCGCGGCTGGTGCAGGGCTTCTCGGTCGGCGGCGAGTACGGCACCAGCGCGACCTACATGTCGGAGATGGCCACCCGGAAACGGCGCGGCTTCTACTCCAGCTTCCAGTACGTGACGCTGGTCAGCGGCCAGGTCCTCGCGTTGATCGTGCAGATCATCCTTCAGTCGACGCTCAGCGACGAGGACCTGCACGACTGGGGCTGGCGCATCCCGTTCGTGATCGGCGCCCTCGCTGCCGTCACGGTGATGTGGATGCGCCGCGGGATGACCGAGTCCGTCCCGCAGGAACAGCTGGACGCCGCGAAGAACGCGGTCCGTGGGGAGGCCGCGCCCGGGACCTTCCGCCTGCTGCGTCAGCACTGGAAGGCGTTCCTCACCGTCATCGGCCTGACCATGGGCGGCACCGTCGCGTTCTACACGTTCACGACCTACATGCAGATCCTGATGCTCGGCACCCTGAAGGAGAAGTCGACGGTCACGACCGTCAACTTCTTCGCCCTGCTCATCTTCATGGTGCTGCAGCCGGTGTACGGGATGATCTCGGACCGGATCGGGCGCAAGCCGCTGCTGCTCTGGTTCGGGATCGGCGGGGTGCTCTTCACCTGGCCGATCATGAACGCGCTCAGCCACACCGCGAGCCCGCTGCTGTCGTTCTTGCTGATGATGGGCGCGCTGCTCATCGTGCTCGGCTACACCTCGATCAACGCCCTGGTGAAGTCGGAGCTCTTCCCGCGCTCGATCCGCGCGCTGGGCGTCGGCCTGGGCTACGGCATCGCGAACGCCTTGTTCGGCGGCACCGCCCCGTTCATCGGCAAGGCGCTGCACACCGCGGGCGCCGACGGCGTCTTCTTCACGTACGTGACGGCGTGCATCGCAATCTCCCTGGCCGTCTACATCTGGGCATTCAGCAACAAGGGCCCGACCCAGCTGGACGTCGAAGAAGGCGACGCCTTCGACCAAAAGACCAAGGAGCCCGCGCTGACGTAACCGCCGGCGACCGATCCGATTCCCCCGAACCACAAACTAAAACCCGTAACGTCCGAGCGTTGACGTCCTATAGGACGTCAACGCTCG
>NZ_DATCNW010000428.1:0-5685 GCF_036565025.1 Pengzhenrongella sp. | reverse complement strand
GCAACGTCCGAGCGTTGACGTCCTATAGGACGTCAACGCTCGGACGTTACGTGTTCTGGAGCACGGCGAGCCAGGCTCGAGGGCCGGGGATGGTGCAGCGAAGGGCCGCGACGCGGGCGGCGGCGTCGAGAGCTCCGCTCGGGTCCGCGTCCGCGGCGTGCCGCAGCGCGAACCACGCGAACGCGCCGTGGAAGGCGTCGCCCGCGCCGAGAGTGTCGACGACCGCGACGCGCGGCACGGGCACCGAGCCCGAGACCGTCCCGCCCGATGGTGCGGGTTGCCACCACCGCACCGGATCGCCCCCCTGGGTGGTGGCCACCGTGCGGACCCCGGCGTCGAGCAGCTCGACGACGCTCTCCTCGATCCCGGCGCTGCCGGGGGTCCGGAAGTCGGCCGAGCAGATCGCGACGTCGACGAAGTCGAGCAGCAGGGCCATCACCGGCCGCCAGCGACCGGCGTCGAGCACGACCAGGGCGCCGTCGACGGCGCGCGCCGCGGCGAGGGCGAGCGCGGGATGGTGGCCGTCCAGCAGCACGACCCGCGCCCCGGCCAGCTGCTGCGCGAGGTCGGTGGGCGCGCCGACGTCGTGCGCGGCGGCGTCCATGGAGGTCACCGAGCGATCGCCGGTGTTGTCGGTGACCGTGACCGCGGAGACCGCGGGCGGCGTCGTCGCGTCCGGGGTGACGTCGACGACCTCGACCCCGCGTGCCTCGAGCTCGGCCCGGATCAGCCGCGCGACGCCGGTCGTGCCGAGCGCCGTCACGAGCCGCGCCCGGCCGCCGAGAGCCGCGAACACGATCGCGGCGTTCGCGGCGGGCCCGCCGGCCGCGACGTCCTGCCGGAGCGCGGTGACCTTCTCGTTGGCTCCCGCCAGCCGCTCGACGCGATGCACGACGTCGAGCGTCGCGAGCCCCACGAAAACCCCCAGCTCACCGCTCATGGCCCACCCCCACTGGCGGGAGCGTCAGCTGGCGGCGAGGATGTCGATGACGAAGATCAGCGTCGAGTTCGCCGGGATCCCGTTGGCGGCCTTGGCGCCGTAGCCGAGGCTGGGCGGGATGACCAGCAGCACCTGGCTGCCGACCGTCTGCCCGACGATGCCCTGGTCCCAGCCCTTGAGGACAGCCCCGGTGCCGATCGCCGTGGTGAACGCGGCGGCCCCCCAGGTGGACTGGAACGGCTTGCCGTTCCACAGCGCGCCGGCGTACTGGAACGTCACGGTCTGACCCGAGGTGACCTTCGCGCCGTCTCCCTTGATCAGCGGCTGAACGACGAGGCTCGTCGGGGGGGTGCCCTTGACCGGCGTGATCGTCGGTGTCCCGTCCTTGGCGAGCTTGACGGTCGGCAGGCCTGCCTTGGGAACGACAGCCTTGCCCGAGGCTCGCTTCGGGACCTTCGGGGCCATCTTGGCGCCCAAGACCTCGACGGCCATCACCGTCGTGTCCTTGTCGCCGGGGATGGCGAGCAGGAAGCGCGTGCCGACCTTCTGCCCGTCGAGCACGTCGTTGAGGACCGGCATGAAGGCCTTGTCACCGAGCGTGATGTGATCGGGTTCGCCCTTGTACGTCGAGCCCTGCGTCTTGCCGTCGGCGCCGGAGACCGCGATGTAGTTCAGCGACAGCACCTGCCCCTTGACGAGCGTGAGGCCGGTGCCCTTGGCGACCACGCGGGCGACCGGGGCGGACACCGTGAACGGCGACTTGAATGCGACGGTCGGCTCCGCGCCGGCCTTGCCCGTCATCGTGACGGCGTCGAGCGCCTTGACGTCAGCCTCGGTCGGTTCGGCTGCCGCCGGAGCGGAGGCCGTGGCGGACGGCGACGGCGTCGCAGCGTCCTTGGCCCCGCCGGCGCAACCGGCGAGCAAGAGAATCGAAGCAAGACAGGCGGCCACCGTGGCCTTGGTGAGACGACGCAAGATCGAGCCCTTCATCGGTATGGCAGCCGGCCGACAAGGAATGCGCGACGTCGGCTTGCGTCGCGCGGGGCGACGGACCCGGAGGATTCTACGACCTCTTGCTGTGCACCGAAGAAGGTTCCGGCGATGGCCGCGGGTATTCTCGGCGCGTGTCACCCAACAAAACCGAGCAGCTCGGCACGGGCCTGAAGGTCCGCCATCTGACCATGATGGGCCTCGGTTCAGCGATCGGAGCCGGCCTTTTCCTCGGCACCGGCAAGGGGATCGGCACCGCGGGCCCCGCGATCCTGCTGTCCTACGCGATCGCCGGCGTCCTGGTCGTCCTGGTGATGCGCATGCTCGCCGAGATGGCCGCCGCGCTGCCCTCCAGCGGCTCTTTCTCTACCTACGCCGAGGAGGGCATCGGCCGGTGGGCCGGTTTCACGCTCGGCTGGATCTATTGGTTCACCCTGATCATGGTGCTCGGCGTCGAGCTCACCGGCGCGTCCGCCATCATCCACAGCTGGCTGCCCGCCGTGCCGCAGTGGGTCCTGGCGCTCGTGCTCATTGCCTTCTTCGCGGCCGTGAACCTCGCCGGGGTCCGCAACTTCGGGGAGTTCGAGTTCTGGTTCGCCGCGCTCAAGGTCGCGGTCATCGTCGTCTTCCTGGTGGTCGGCGCGTTGCTCGTGCTCGGCTGGTTGCCGGGCACCGACCCGGTCGGGCTCACGCACCTGCTCGGTGACGGCGGCTTCGCGCCGAACGGCCTCGGCGAGGTGGCCGCCGGCCTGCTCATCGTGATCTTCGCGTTCGGCGGCATCGAGATCGTCACGATCGCGGCCGCCGAGTCCGACGATCCCCAGCGCAGCATCGCCGCGGCCGCGCGCAGCGTCGTGTGGCGCATCATGGCGTTCTACGTCGGCTCGGTCGCGATCATGGTGCTCGTGCTGCCGTGGAACTCGCCCGCGCTGCTCGCCGGCCCGTTCGTCGCGGTCCTCGAGCTTGCGCACATCCCCGGCCTCGCGTTCGCGATGGAGGCCGTCGTCGTCGTCGCGCTGCTCTCGGCGTTCAACGCGAATGTGTACGGCACCTCGCGGATGGTGTTCTCCCTCGCCCAGCGCGGCGACGCCCCGCGCGGCCTGCTGCGGGTCACGCGCGAGGGTGTCCCGTCCGCCTCCGTCCTGCTCTCGATCGCGTTCGCGCTGGTCAGCGTGCTGCTCAACTGGCTGCTGCCGGAGAAGCTGCTCGGGATCCTGTTCAACGCCGTCGGCGCGTCGCTCGTGGTGATCTGGATCGTGATCGCGATCTCCCAGCTGCGCCTGCGACGCCGGCTCGAGGCCGCCGCGCCCCTGACGGTGCGGATGTGGGGCTTCCCGTACCTGAGCTGGTTCACCCTCGCGCTGCTGCTCGCGCTGGTCGGCCTGATGGCGACCGACGAGGCCGCCCGCGCCCAGCTGATCGCGACCACGGTGCTCGTGCTGGTGATCGTCGGGATCTACTTCGCGCGCGAGCTGCTGCGCGAGCTGAAACTCAGGCGCGTCCCGCGGTAATGATTTCGTCGCTCCATGGTTGAGGTACGTGAACGCTCAACTACTGAGAGGAACACTCCCATGTCTGTCGTTGTCACCGGTGCCACTGGCCACCTCGGTCGCCTCGTCGTCGAGGCCCTGCTCGACGGCGGCCTGCCGCCCGCCGACATCGTCGCCGCGGGCCGCAGCGTCGAGAAGATCGCCGACCTCGCCGCGCGCGGCGTCCGGGTCGCCGCGATCGACTACACCCGGCCCGACACGCTCGTGGCGGCCTTCACCGGCGCCGACGCCGTCCTGCTCGTGTCCGGCAGCGAGGTCGGCCGGCGCGTCGCCCAGCACGCCAACGCGATCGAGGCCGCGAAGACCGCGGGCGTGGGCCGGATCGTCTACACGAGCGCGCCGCGCGCCGACACCTCCCCGCTCATCCTCGCCCCCGAGCACAAGGCGACCGAGGAGCTCATTCGGGCGTCCGGCCTGCCGTTCACGATCCTGCGCAATGGCTGGTACACCGAGAACTACGCGGGCAGCCTCGAGCAGGCGCGCGCCACGGGCGAACTCGTGGCCAGCGTCGGCGAGGGCCTCGTCGCGAGCGCGAGCCGGGCCGACTACGCCGCCGCCGCGGCGCGCGTGCTGACCTCGCCCGGCCACGAGGGCAAGGTCTACGAGCTGTCCGGCGACCGCGCCTGGGGCCACGCCGAGCTCGCCGCCGTGATCGCCGAGATCGTCGGCCGGCCGGTGACCTACCGCGAGGTGACCCCCGAGGAGCACCTCGCCGAGCTGACCGGCGCGGGCCTCGATGAGGGCACGGCCGGGTTCGTCGTCGCCCTCGACGGCAACACGCGCGACGGCCTGCTGGCCGAGACCACGGGCGAGCTGACCGCACTCATCGGCCGCCCGACCACCCCGCTCGCCGAGGGCCTGCGCGCCGCCGCCTGATCCCACTGATCCACCGCAACGTCCGAGCGTTGACGTCCTATAGGACGTCAACGCTCGGACGTCAGCGGTTGGAACCTCGGGAACTGTGCCGTCGTCGGGGTTAGGGTCGCTGCCCGCGGACCGGCTCGGCTGTCGGCCTGCGTCGACCCACCAGGAGGACGCGATGACGCACGCTCCCGCCCAGCCCGCGCCGATCCCGTCGGACCCGGCCCGGCTCGCGCACGTGCCGCCGGACCAGGGTCCAGGCCCGCACGCCCCGGCGCGGTTCGCCGTCGTCGGCAACGGGTGGCGGGCGAGGTTCTTCCTGCGCATGGCCCGCCTGCTGCCCGACCGGTTCGCGGCGACCGGAGTGGTGGCCCGCAGTGAGGAGCGCGCCGCGGAGGTCCGGCGCGAGTGGGGGGTGCCCACCGCGAGCACCGTCGCGGGGGTGGTCGCGATCGAACGGCCCGACTTCGTGGTGGTGGCGGTGCCCTGGGCCGCGTCCGCCGGCGTCATCCGGGAGCTGGTCGCGCTCGGCGTGCCGGTGCTCGCCGAGACCCCGCCCGCGCCGGACGCCGCGGGCCTGCGCGAGCTGTGGGCCGACGTCGGCGCCTCCGGACTCGTCCAGGTCGCCGAGCACAGCCCCTTCATGCCGGCGCACGCGGCCCGTCTCGAGGCGTTGCGGCGCGGCCTGATCGGCGAGGTGACTTCGGTACAGATCTCTTCGACGCATCTGTACCACGCTGTCGCGGTGATCCGGGCGATGCTCGGCGCCGCGTCGGCGAGGTCGCCGTGAGCGCGCAGACCTTCGCCGCCCCCCTCGCCGACCCCGTCTCGCGCGCCGGCTGGACCGGCGAGAACGCCCCCCGAGACGCCACGACCACGCTCGCGACGCTCGACTTCGGCGCCGGCCGCAGCGCCCTGTACGACTTCACCGACAACCAGTGGCACAACCCGCTGCGCACCAACCGGATCGTGGTCCGCGGCAGCCTCGGCGAGCTCGTCGACGACCGGATCGTGCGGCTCGCGGCGGACCGGACCGTTGTCGAGTCCCGCCTCGCGCGCCGCCAGAGCGGCATCGAGCAGGACCTCGAGGGCTTCGACCTGGACCACCTGAGCGTGGACGGCGTCGTCGTCTACCGGAACCCGTTCCGGGGCGCGCGCCTCGCCGACGACGACATCGCCGTCGCCGCCCTGCTCGCGGGGACCGCGGCGTGGGTGCGGGGCGGACCTCCCCCGTACCCGCTCGCTCAGGCGTGCCAGGACCACCTGCTCGGCCTCGCGATCGGCGAGGCGGTCCGGACCGGCGCGACCGTCCGCACGTCGGTCGAGGCGTGGGCGGGTTGACGG
>NZ_DATCNW010000427.1:0-15403 GCF_036565025.1 Pengzhenrongella sp. | reverse complement strand
CGCGAGGACGGCGCCGGGCTCGCCGGCCGCACGCCCGCCGGCGAGCAGGCCTGGCCCGGCTTCGAGGACTCCGCCGTGCCGCCCGAGCGGCTCGGCGCGTACCTGCGCGAGCTGGAGACCCTGATGGCCGCGCACGGCGTGGACGGGCTGCCGTACGGGCACTTCGGCGACGGCTGCGTGCACCTGCGGCTGAACGTCCCGCTCGCGGACCAAGCCACGGCGGCGGCGAACCTGCGCTCGTTCATGTTCGACGCCGGCCGCCTCGTCGCCGCGCACGGCGGCTCGATGTCCGGCGAGCACGGCGACGGCCGGGCCCGCGGCGAGCTGCTGCCGCTGATGTACACGCCGCTCGCTATCGACCTGTTCGCGGCGTTCAAGCACCTGCTGGACCCCGCCGACGTGCTCAACCCGGGCGTCGTCGTGCGCCCCCGGCCGCTCGACGCGGATCTGCGCCGCCCGGCCGCGCTGCCGCTGCTCGCCGCCACCGGCTTCGCCTTCGCGCACGACGGCGGCGACCTGACGAACGCCGTGCACCGCTGCGTCGGGGTCGGCAAGTGCCGCGCGGACACGACGTCGTCGGGCGGGTTCATGTGCCCGTCGTACCTGGCCACGCGCGACGAGAAGGACTCGACCCGCGGCCGGGCCCGGGTGCTCCAGGAGCTCGCGAACGGCACGCTGGTGTCCGGCGGCTGGGGCTCGCCCGAGGTCAAGGAGTCCCTCGACCTGTGCCTGAGCTGCAAGGCGTGCTCGAGCGACTGCCCCGCCGGGGTCGACATGGCGCAGTACAAGTCGGAGGTCCTGCACCGTACATACCGCCGCAGGCTGCGGCCGATGACCCACTACGCGCTCGGCTGGCTGCCCCGCTGGGCCCGCCTCGCGGGTCTCGCCCCGCGGCTGATCAACGGGGTGCTCGCGATCCGGCCGCTCGCCAGGGTGGTCCTCGCGGCCGGCGGGATGGACACCCGGCGCGAGATCCCGCGGTTCGCCCCGACCCCGTTCCGGACGTGGTGGCGGCGCGGCGGCGGAACCGGCGGGGTGCCGCGCGCCCTCGTGCGCCCGGCCGCGCCCGGTGCGCGCGCCCGGCCGCCGGTGGTGCTGTGGGTCGACTCGTTCAGCGACACGCTCGACCCGGGCGTGCCGCAGGCCGCGTTCCGCGTGCTGCAGGCCGCCGGGTACGAGGTGATCGTGCCCGACGAGCAGGCCTGCTGCGGGCTCACCTGGATCAGCACCGGCCAGCTCGACGGCGCCCGGCGCCGGCTCACGGACCTGCTCGGCGTGCTCGGCCCGTACGCGGTCAACGGGATCCCGATCGTGGGTCTGGAACCGTCCTGCACGGCCGTGCTGCGTTCGGACCTGCTCGACCTGCTGCCCGACGACGCCCGCGCCGTCGCCGTCGCGAAGGCCACCCGCACGCTCGCCGAGCTGCTCACGGCACCCGCGCCGATCGGGCCCGCCTCGGACGCAGGCTGGCTCGTGCCGGACCTGTCGGACGTGACCGCCGTCGTGCAGCCGCACTGCCACCAGCACTCGGTGATGGGCTTCGACGCGGACACGGCGCTGCTCACCCAGGCCGGCGCGACCCTCACGACGCTCGCGGGCTGCTGCGGGCTGGCGGGCAACTTCGGGATGGAGAAGGGGCACTACGACGTGTCGGTCGCGGTCGCCGAGAACGCGCTGCTGCCGGCCCTGCGCGCCGCCGCCCCCGGCGACCTCTTCCTCGCCGACGGCTTCTCCTGCCGCACCCAGGCCGAGCAGCTGGCCGGCGTCCGCGGCGTCTCCCTGGCCGAGCTCCTGGCCGCCCGCCTGCCCACCTGACCCCGCCGCAACCGACCCCGCGAGGTAGTACCGCCGGCGCGAGATAGAGCCGTCCTGCGCTCTACCTCGGCGCGCGGGTACTACCTCGGCGAGGGACGAATTCGCGTCGGACCGGCGAAGTCGGCAAGATCGGACCATGCTTATTGCCTTTTCTGTTGCTCCCCTCGGTGCCGGTGAGTCCGTGACCCAGGCCGTGGCCGACGCCGTGCGGATCGTGCGCGAGTCCGGCCTGCCCAACCACACCGATTCGATGTTCACCACGCTCGAGGGCGAGTGGGACGAGTGCATGGACGTCGTGAAGCGGGCGACCGAGGCCGTCGGGCAGTACGGCGGTCGGGTGAGCCTGGTGCTCAAGGCGGACATCCGCCCAGGTCACACGGGCGAGCTCACCGGCAAGGTCGAACGGCTCGAAGAGCGCCTGACGAACTCCTGAGCCACGCCTGACGCGCCTGCGATGTTCGCCCGCCGTACGCAGGACCGCACGGCCGTCCCGACCCGCGTCGCGGTGCCCCATCCTCGACGTGGCTCTCGACCGCCGAGTTCGCCGGTCCGCGCCGATCTCGTCGGGGCAAACCGGTGACCTGGACCCGGACCAGCGAACTCACCCGTCGGTCCGGCGCGTGAACGCATGGCACAGTTGGCCCACCGCGCGCGGTGCCGCCCGATCTCGGGCATGGGCCGTTGAGTGCGCGGAGGCCTCGTAGGGAGCGTTCCACCATGCCGATCTTCGAGCTCGACGCGGGGCACCCGATCCTCGTCCAGCCGATGCAGCCCGCTGCCGGAACCTTCCCGGCGGACACGTCCTCGGTCGTCGCCGATCACCTCGGCAGCCTCCTCGGCGAACAGCTATTCCCCATCTCGACGCGTCAGCCGGGGGCCGACGGCCCGCACCTGCTCGCGGTCGACGCCGCCGGTCAGCCGGTCGTCGTCGAGGTCGTGCAGATGCTCGACGCCGACGCACTGGTCCGGGCCCTGCGGTTCGCCGGCGCGGCCGCGCGGCTGAGCTCGGCGGACCTCGCCCGGGCCTACCACTCGGGTCCCGAGCGCTTCGCGACGGAGCTCGTCGCGTTCCGCGAGAACGTGCCGGTCGCCGTCGTGCACGCCGCGGCGCGGCACGCCGGGGCCCGCTTGCTGCTGGTCTGCTCGGAGGTCGCCGAGAGCGTCGTCGACGCGGTCGAGTTCCTGCGCCAGGCGGGTCGCCAGGTCGAGGTGCTCCAGGTCGGCGTGCTGCGCGGGGCCGACGGTCGCCGGTACGTGGACGTCTCGCCGCTCGTGCCGCAGGTACCGGCCCGCCGTGCCGTCGAACCGTCCGCCCTGGGGTATGTCCAACCGCTCCAGGACCCGGACCGGGCCCGCGACGCCGGCCGCGATGCGACGCTCGAGATGAGCAACCCCGGCGCCTCCGGCGCGCGTGCTGCGGCGCCGACCCCGCGGGCCGCCGTGCCCGCCCCGCGCTCCCCGGCCCCCGCCGCCGGTGATGACTGGCGCCGCGCCATGGCGCAGCGAAACGGTCAGTCCGACGACCGCACGGAGCTCCGGCCGGCCGACCACCCCGGCCACCACCGGACCTCTGGCCGCGACCCGTCGGCGACCGGCGCGTTGACGCCGGCGGAGGCTTTCTTCCGCGCCGGTCCGGTGCCAAGTTCGGGCGCGTCCGCGCCCACCGGGACGTTTCCGTCGGTGCTGCCCGTGCCGGTCGGCCGGGCCCTGCCGCTCCCGCCGGTCGCGGACGGGATGCTCGCCGCGTTCGCGACCGCGCTCGCCTCCGCGACGACGCTCGTCTGGTACCGCGAGCGGCGCAACCAGCGGCTCGTCGCGACGCTGCGCCTCGACGGGCTCATCCAGCTGCCCAACGGTGCGGTGTTCGCCGACCCGGACATCGCCGCGTCGGCCGCCGCCGGGTCCGACACCGAGATCGACGGCTGGAGCGTGTGGCGCGTGGGCGACTCCGGCCCGACCCTCGCCGACGTCCGCGACACCTGACCACCCAGACGTGTCAGCCCGAGCGCGGTCCCTGGTCCGCGCTGGGACTGACAAGTCTGTGGCGTGTGGATGCGTCAGTCCGAGCGCGGTTTCTGGCGGGCGCTGGGGCTGACAAGTCTCGGCGGGGGCGCTCAGCCCCAGCCGTACGCCGTCGTCCAGCGGGTGATCTCGGCGTAGAACCGTCCCCGGACCGCCGGGCGGGACAGCGCCAGGTCGTGCAGGCCGTCCTCGATCCGGATCACGGTCACCGCGCGCCCGAGCTTCACGGCGCGGCGGACCATCACCTCGACATCGAGCACGATGTCGGCCGTCCGCATCGCCTCGCTCCACCGCGGGCTGATCAGGCTCCGGGTGGAGGCGAGCGTCAGGATCGGGACGCCGATGTCCAGCCCGCGCGCGACGGCGGCGTGCCCGGCCATGATCGCCCGGAGCCACCCGACCCGCACCGGGAACGACGCCGGCGGCCGCCAGGCCAGGTCGTACGTCCACTCACCGCCGCCCGCGACGCCGACGGTGCGCGCGTTGTACCCCGGGTTGATGTTCGGCAGTGCCGTCTTGGGCCCGAACCGGGCGAACTGGTTGAGTGCGGGCGTGCCCATGTGCCGGAGCACCGCGGACCCCTGGATCCCGAGCCACGGGCTGTTCAGGACCAGCGCGCAGACCTGGTCCGGCTGGCGGGCCGCCCACAGCGCGCCGATCAGCCCGCCGGTCGAGTGCCCCATGAACGTCACCCGGACCCGCGCGCCGTGGTCCCGGCGGATCACCGCCATGGCGGCGGCCAGGTCGCCGTCGTACTCCCCGAGGTGGTCGGTGTAGCCGGGCGACTGCCCCGGGCGCAGGCTGCGCCCGTACTTGCGCAGGTCGAGGGCGTAGAACGCGGCGCCCTGCGCGTGCCAGTACCGGGCGAGCTCGGTCTGGAAGAAGTAGTCGCTCCAGCCGTGCACGTACAGCAGGACCCGGGCCGGGCGCACCTCCTCCTCGGTCGGCGGGGCGTACCGGACCAGGGTCGCCACCACAGGGCCCTCGTCGTCAGCGCCCAGGTGCAGCACGAGCGCCTGGAAGTCCGGACCGAGGACGTCGGTCGTCCACAGTCCGGTGGTCTCGGTCGCGGTCACCCTGTCCACCTTCCCCGTCGGGCGCCGCCAGCGCGCGCGGTCATCGTCAGACGGTCAGCACGATCTTGCCGAACTGCGTGCCCGCGTTGAGCCGGGCAAGACCCTCGGCCGCGCGCGCGAGCGGCAGCTCGGTGTCGATCAGCGGCCGGACGCCGGTGCGCACGAGCAGGTTGAGCAGGCCCACGAGGTCCTCCTTGGCGCCCATCGTGACGCCGATGACCCGCAGCTCGAGGAAGAAGATGCGCCGCAGCTCCGCGGGCGAGGCGTCGCCCGACGTCGCCCCGGCGACGACGATCGTGCCGCCCGGGCGCGCCGACCGCACCGAGTGCCCCCAGGTCGCGGCGCCGACGGTCTCCAGTACGACGTCGACCTTGGCCGGCAGCCGCCCGCCCGGCTCGACCGCCCCCGCCGCGCCGATCTCGAGCGCGCGTTCGCGACGGCCGGCATCGCGGCTGGTCACGTGCATCTCCAGCCCGACGGCGGCGCCGAGCAGCACCGCCGCGGTCGACACCCCACCGCCCGCGCCCTGCACCAGGACCCGGTCGCCGGGCTTCGCGCCGCCCGCGGTGAACAGCATCCGGTACGCCGTCAGCCAGGCGGTCGGCAGGCATGCCGCCTCGGCGAAGCTGAGCTCGGTGGGCTTCGGCACGAGGTTCCAGGTCGGCACCGCGACCCGCTCGGCGAGCGTGCCGGGATACCGCTCCGAGGGCAGGCTGCGCCGTTCGTCCGGCCCGACGCCGTGCCCCGTCGCCCCGATCACGCCGTGCACGACGACGTCGCGCCCGTCGGCGGTGACTCCGGCCGCGTCGGTGCCCAGGATCATCGGGAGCTGGTCGGCGCGGATGCCGACGCCGCGCAGGGACCACAGGTCGTGCTGGTTCAGGCTCGCCGCGCGGACGTCGATCGTGCTCCAGTGCTCGCGGGGGGTCGGTTCGGGTTGCTCGCCGATCTCGAGGGCGCTCAGCGGGTCGTCCGGGGCGAGGCGTGCAGCGTAGGCAGAGAGCATGACGTTCAACCTAACGGCAGCCGGGTCCCGGTAATTCTTGTCGTCCGGGTAGGGCGGTCGCCAGGTGCCCGGAACCGACCGGTCCGCCTGCCGGGCCGGTCGGTTCCGCAAGGGCTGGTCAGTGGTGCTGCATCGCCTTGAGGGCCAGCGAGTCGAAGATCTCGTCGATGCCGGTCAACGGCTTGTTGAAGTCGACGAACGGCGGGATCAACGTCGCGAGCATCTCCTTGAACGACACGTCGAACGGCTCGGTCGACGCCGCGAAGGTGCGGTTGGTCGCGACCGGGTCCGCACCCTCCAGGTACACGCCGATGACCGACCCGTCCGGCGTGATGGTGAGGGTGACGACCTCGACGTTCTGGTGGAAGGCGCGCCGGGACGTGGTCATCCCCTGGCTGGCGAAGGTCTCCTTCACCCAGGCGCGGCCGCGGTCCTCCTGCCCGGGGATGATCGGTGCGCAGAACGCCAGTCCCCGGCCGCGGTCCGTCACCGTGGTGTCCACCCACTCGCCGACGGTCTCGGGCAGTGGTCCGGCGGGCGGTGCGGTGATGTCGACTCCGTGCACCTCCTTCACCGTGTCGATGAAGAAGCGGTCGAGCTCCGTGGCGCCCTCGGCGTAGGTGCGAATGACGTCCCCGGCGTTTCGATCCGACTCCGCGTAGCCGACCACGAAGTCCCCCATGGGGGTGTGCTGCCGGTAGGCGCGTTCGAGCGTGACCCCGGCCCTCGCGCGGGACTCGAGATACGCGTTCGGGTCGTTCTTGAACCGGTCGCCGATGCGGGTGATGTCTGCCTCCGACTTGCCCGGAAGAACAGGAAACACGAGCGTTGTGCGGTACATCTCATGACCCTTCCGTTGTGTGTCAGTGCACAACCGTGCCGGAAAAGCCTAGCAGCGCCGAGGTAAGGCTTGCCATACCTGATGCCTCGCCATCGGCCCGTGATCGGGTGCTTGGAGCAGGCTGCGCCTCTCGTCCGGCCCGACGCCGATCGCTCAGTGGCCCAGTCGCCACGCAAGGACGCCGAACAGCACCCCGAGACCGTTGGTCGCCCAGTGCATGCCCATGCTGGCGAGCAGGCTCCCGCTGCGGCGGCGCAGCTCACCGGCGACCACCCCGCCCAGCGCGGTGAAGGCGACAACGCCGACGACGACCAGCGTGTTCGCTGCCGAGCCCGCGCCCCGCACGGCGTTGGCAATGCCGTGATTGGCTGCGGCGAGATGAAGCGACGGCAGGATGTGCCACAGACCGAACAGGGCCGATGACACCATCAGCGCCCGCCAGGTCGTGGCGTGCCGCGCCAACATCCCCCAGAGGACCGAACGGAACGCGACCTCCTCGAGCAGGATCGTGCTGGTAGGGATGAGGACGAACGCGGAGAACAGCGCCCCCGACACCCCGAGGTGGTACCGGGCATCGAGGAACGCGGGCTTGGTCAGTGGCAGGAACACCCCGATGAGGTACGCCGTGGCGATGACGGCGGTGGCGCCGATGCCCCACCGCAGGCCGGACCGCAGCCGATCCGGGTGCAGACCGAGCTGGGACCAGCTCAAGCCGCTCCATCGGGCGAACGCGAGGAGTGCGACGGCCGCGAGCGGACCGAGCCAGAACGTTCCGCGCAGCACATGCTCGGCGACGTTCACCGTCGCCAGAGCCGCCACGACGGCCGCGGTCGCGCACCATCCGCGGCGCGCAGCACGACGGGTGGGGGGTGCTACGGCGACCTGGGTCATGCCTACCTATCGGCGGGTGGAAGCGTCAGTGAAGCGGATGCGCGCTCTCGAGTGCAGCCGTCCATCGCGTACTGCCACTCACGCGCTGGCCGGAAGGGTACTGAAAGACCGCTGAGCGGTGCCTGAGCTGATAGCGCACAGCACCAACGAGGCAGCGGCGCCTCGGTGCGAGGTCGACTGCTAGTCGAGTGACGGTTCAACAGTCATTTCATATCGCCGGCGACTTGCTGCCTGGTAAGGGTAAGCCATGAAAATGTGATAGCGCGCCTGCCACCGATCCGCCAGTTGCCGGTCCCCCCACCGAGACACGTGCCGGATGGAGCGTTGGGTCGGTGACTCCGCCGTCCTCGGTGTGGTCGTGGAGGTGGCTGTCGCCGTCTTCAGCAATTCGTGCCGCTGCTCGACCTGCGTGCCCCGATCGTGCCGGCGATGCTCCGCAACGACGCAGGCATCGTCAACACCGCATCGTTCGCCGGGATCGTGGGCATGGGGGGTTTGCCTCCTACAGCGCGTCGAAGTTCGGGGTGGTCGGCATCTCCAAGGTCGCGGCTCTCGAGTACGGGTCGATGGGCATCCGTGTGAACGCGGTGTGCCCGGGTCCGATCCGGACCTCGATGATCGACCGGCTCGTGGAGGCCAACCCTGAGGTCGAGGCGGAGCTCTTGGCACGTTCACCCATGGCGCGTCTGGGTCGTCCGGAGGAGATCGCCGAAGCGGTCGTGTGGCTCTGTTCGGTGCCGGTCGGCAGATGACGGCCGTCGGGGGCCTCGAGCGCTTCGGCCAGGGCCAGGTACTACGCGTCGTAGCTCGTGTACTGGTGGCGCAGGTCCCAAATGCGATCCTCCCTCAGCACCGCAGAGATGCGCGTCCCCGTTGTCACGGCCAGTGCGGCGCGGGAGTAGATCAGCCAATCTTGTACCCGGTGCTGAACGAGGAGTACGCGACCAAGATCGCCCGTGATTGGAACGTGAAGGCGAGCGGTGTCGGCTACGTGACGCGCTTCGAGGTCGAGAAGTCGTTCATGGATCGCTACCTTGTCCAGCAGGCTGGCGGTCAGACGATCCTGGAGTACTGGATTCCGGCGGAGGACCTGGAGGACTTCAACCGGCACATCGTCGGGCCAATCGAGGTTGTGGCCGAGTACCGATGGCCCGTTCGATCACCGGCACGATTCGGGGAGCGGCGCCGCCCTCAACGCGGCATGAGCGGGCGCTTCACGCAAGTTCACCCTGCACATCGGGTGCTCGTCGTGGAGCGTCGGGGCTCAGCGGTCGTCGCTCGCGCCGGCGACGCACGGTGGTCGGGTTGCCGTTCGCGGACGCGGGTAGCCTGCGGGGATGGCAGGCGACGTGGTGTTCGCGTCTGCGGGGCGCCGCGACGAGCTCCGCCGCATGACTCCAGCGGAGCTGAGCGAGCACGACGACCACGTCCAGGGTGTTGAGCCGGCGATCTCAAGTGCGCCTCGGTCTTCTCGACGACAGGAACTGACGCGGGCCTCACGGCGCTATGACCGGGCGTGCTTCTGGCGGGCTTGGGCCGTGGAGGATGAGGTCGAACGGTCCATTGCGCCGCTGCGCTCGGCGAATGTCTCGCTTGCGCACGGGATGAGCGAGTTTGAGCTCGAACGGGAAACCGTCGTGCCGCTCAGCGGCATGTGAGTGCGTTTCGCCGGCCGATTCCGAAGCCGGACCCGAAGGGCGTCGCGACGCGCGCCGGACACGGACACCTGACACAGTGATCCGATGCTGAATCAGGTGGCCGAGGGAGTCTGGGTCCGGCAGAGCGAGTGGGTCTGGAGCAATGCCATCGTGGTGCGCGGAGAGGCCGGGTTGATCCTGGTCGATCCCGGCATCGACGGTTCCGACCTGAGCCAGCTCGCCGATGACGTGGACCGGCTCGGCGTTCCGGTGGTCGCTGGGTTCTCCACCCATCCGCACCGGGACCATCTGCTCTGGCACTCCCGGTTCGGCGACGTGCCGCGCTATGCCACCTCCGCCGGCGCCCAGGCTGCCCGTGAAGCCCGCGAGCGGGCGCAGCAGATGGCGGCGGAGAGCGCATCGGGCATCCCTGTCGAGCTGATCGGGCTCCTCACCCCGCTGCCCGCGGATGGGGGACCCGTGCCGGGCGAGATCGTCGAGCATCAGGCGCACGCCATCGGCCACGCCGCGGTCCTGCTCGCGGACCGTGGCGTCCTGCTCGCCGGCGACATGCTCTCCGACGTCCTGATCCCGCTCCTCGACCGTCGCCGCCCCGATCAGGTGGGCGCCTACGAGACGGCACTCGACCGGCTGGGTGCGGCCGCCCGGTACATCGATGTCCTGGTCCCCGGCCACGGGGCCGTTGCCGAGGGTCCCGAGGTCGCGGCCCGCCTCGCCGCCGATCATGCCTATATCGACGCGCTGCGGCGAGGAGCGGAACCGGTCGACGCGCGTCTGGGGCAGGAATGGCTCTCCGGCCCCCACCAGTCGAACCTGGAGCAGGCCCGACACGCATCCGGATGAACGTCGGCGGTGTCGTTCGCTCACAGCAGCGGCAGCATCAGCCCAAGGTCCGGCACCGAGTCCGACGTGAACCTCGCCTGCAGCGCCTTCGCCAACCGGTCGACCTCGTACGGCATCCGCCCGGTCGCCAACCGGACCCACAGCAGCGGGTCGGCGACCTCCAGGCTCCACCCGCCCCGCGCCACCACGATGCCGAGCAGTGCCTCGGCCGCGTAGCTCAGGGCGTCGACGTTGACCGGGTGGGCACCGGGCCACGCGACCGATCGTCCGAGGTCGTCGCCGTACATGACGAGCTCGATCAGCCGCGAGACGACCAGGCCGGACAGCATGATCGGGGCCCGGCGGGTCTGCACCACGCGGTCGTCGGGCCCCAGCTCGGTGATCCGGTGGAACGCGGCGGACGCGATCCGGTCCAGCGCGCGCAGCGGCGCCGGCGAGATCTCCGCGGCGTACTGCCGCCCGGCGCGGGCCGCCGACTCGGACCGATCCCGGTAGGCGCCGAGGTACTCCGCCAGGGAGAGCGGCAGGACCCCGGGCTCGGCCGGGTCGGTCAGCGCGAGCACGTCCAGCGTGCGACCGATGTAGGAGATGACGTCCGCGACGGTGTACCCGGGCAGCACCCCGGGTGCGGCGAGGACGGCGTCGAGCCCCGCCGCGTCGTCGTCGTCCACGATCCGACCCAGCCAGCTGCGCATCGTCTCCCATTGCTGCTCGAGCAGCGTGGTGGCGGTCTTGAGTTCGACGCGGGTCCGCTGGGAGGTCATGTTTCAATCCTGCCCGCGCCGCTCCGAGGTGTCCTGCGCAGAGGTGTGCGCTGCGGAGCGGCACGGGCCGTGCGAGCTCAACCCGCGGCGAGGAACTCCGCGACCATCGCCCCGACCTGGTCCTCTTCGATGAGGAAGCCGTCGTGGCCGAAATCCGAGTGGATCATCCGGACCGGACCGGCGCCCGGGATGCCCGCGGCGATGCGCTCGGACTGGGACGGCGGGAACAGCCGGTCGGAGTCGACCGCGATCACCAGCGCGCGTGCCGTGACGCCGGCGAGCGCGGCCTCGACGCCGCCGCGGTCCCGGCCGAGGTCGTGCGTGATCATCGTGCGGGTGAGCACCACGTAGCTGTTGGCGTCGAAGCGCCGCGCGAGCTTGTCGCCGTGGTGGTCGAGGTAGGACTGGACGGCGAACCGGCCCCCGCCGAGCGGATCCTCGGCGCCCTGCGGGATGCGCCCGAACCGCTCGTCGAGCTCGCGCGCGCTGCGGTAGGAGGAGTGCGCGATCTGCCGGGCGATGCCGAGCCCGACGTGCGGACCCTCGCCGTCGGGCGCGTCGTAGTAGTCGCCGCCGGCGAAGCGGGGATCGGCGCGGATGGCGCCGATCTGGGTGTGGAAGTTCGCGATCTGGTCACCGGAGGTCTGGGCGCTGGTCGCGATCGGCGCGATCCCGCGGACCCGGCCGGGCGCGGAAGCGGCCCACTCCAGCACGCGCAGCCCGCCGAGGGACGCGCCCACCACGAGCGCCCAGGAGTCGATCCCGAGCGCGTCGGTGAGCCCGACCTCGACGGCGACCTGGTCGCGCACCGTGATGTGCGGGAAGCGCCCGCCCCACGGACGCCCGTCGGGCGCGGTCGACGCCGGTCCGGTGGAACCCTGACAGCCGCCCAGCACGTTCGGCGCGACGACGAAGTACCGGTCCGTGTCGATCGGAGAGCCGGGGCCGACGAGCGACTCCCACCAGCCGGGTGTGGGCTGCCCGGGCCCGGTGGGGCCGGTCACGTGCGAGTCGCCCGACAGGGCGTGCAGCACGAGGACGGCGTTGTCGCCGCTCGGCGACAGGGTGCCCCAGGTCTCGTACGCGAGCCGGACGTCGGGCAGCCGGCCGCCCGCCTCGAGCTCGAGCGGGCCGAGGTCGACGAACTGGCGCCGTCCGACCTCGTCACCCTCGCGCCACGCGGCGCTCGCGGGGACCGGAGCGACGGGCGCCGGAGCGCCCGTCGTCGGGAGCGCAGGGCTCGACGACCGGCCCGAGGACGGCGCGGCGGCCGTCCTCGGGGCGGGCCTGCGGGCGCGCTCGCGTGACATACCGAGCGAATCTACTGGTCCGGCCGTCCGCGTGCCCTGGGTGTCCAAATACGGCATGACCTCAGGCGCCCTTGGCGGCGCGGAAGCCGGCGTCGAGGTCGGCGAGGATGTCGTCGATGTGCTCGATCCCGACCGCGAGCCGGACCAGGCCCGGCGTGACGCTCGAGAGTGCCTGCTCCGCCACCGACAACTGGCTGTGCGTCGTGGAGGCCGGGTGGATGACGAGCGAGCGCACGTCGCCGATGTTGGCCACGTTGGAGTGCAGCTCGAGCGCGGAGACGAACGCCTGACCGGCCTCGGTGCCGCCGTCGAGCTCGAACGCGAGCACCGCGCCGGGGCCCTTGGGGGTGTACTTCAGGGCCCGCTCGTGCCAGGGGCTCGAGGGGAGCCCGGCGTAGTGCACGGCCAGCACGTCGTCGCGCGCCTCGAGCCACTCGGCGACCTTCTGCGCGTTGGACACGTGCCGCTCGATGCGCAGCGACAGCGTCTCGATGCCCTGCTCGATGAGGAACGCGTTGAACGGGGAGATCGCCGGGCCGAGGTCGCGCAGCAGCTGCACGCGCGCCTTGAGGATGTAGGACAGGTTCACCCCGAACGCCCCGCCGACGCCGAGGTCGCGGGCGAAGACGAGCCCGTGGTAGCTCGGGTCCGGGGTGTTGAAGTTCGCGAACCGCTCGGGGTGCTGGGCGTAGTCGAACGTGCCGCCGTCGACGATCACCCCGCCGATGGCGGTCCCGTGCCCGCCGAGGTACTTCGTCGCCGAGTGCACGACGACGTCGGCGCCGAACTCGATCGGTCGCAGCAGGTACGGCGTCGCGATGGTGTTGTCGACGATGAGCGGCACGCCGGCCGTGTGCGCGACCTCCGCGACGGTCTCGATGTCGAGGATGTCCGAGCGCGGGTTCGGGATGGTCTCGGCGAAGAACAGCTTGGTGTTGGGCTGGACGGCGTCGCGCCAGGACTGCGGGTCGTGCGGGTCGTCGACGAACGTGGTCGTGATGCCGAGCTTCGGCAGCGTGTAGTGGAACAGGTTGTACGTGCCGCCGTACAGGCTCGGGCTGGACACGATGTGGTCGCCGGACTCGGCGACGTTGAGGATCGCGATCGTCGTGGCGGCCGAGCCGGAGGCGAGGAACAGCGCGCCGACGCCGCCCTCGAGCGAGGCGACCCTGTTCTCCACGACCTCCGTGGTCGGGTTGCCGATGCGGGTGTAGATGGGGCCGAGGTCCTTCAGAGCGAATCGGTCGGCGGCGACGTCGGCGCTGGGGAAGACGTACGACGTCGTCTGGTAGATGGGCAGCGCGCGGGCGCCGGTGGTGGAGTCGGGGGTCTGGCCAGCGTGGATCTGGCGGGTCTCGAAGGACCAGGCGTCATTCATGGAGAGCTCCTTGGACGGACCGCGGGGCTGGCTCGGTGCGGTGACCGGTAGCCCGCGAGGGTGGGTGGGGGAGGTTCGCACGAAGGGATGTGCCGGGGGCCGCGCGGGTGGGGCGTGGATCGCGTCGTAGCGAGCCGCGTCACCGGTCCGTGGGCACAGCCGAGCGTGCGCTGATCAGCGACACATTCGGCGGGACATGGCATGAGGCTAGGAGAGTGAAGCCCCGCGGCGAAACACCCGTCTCAGCATTTGGTCGTTCCGTGTCTGGAATCTGGACCTGGGAGGTTTGCACGGGTTTGTGCGGCGGAGAGAACTTCGCCCGTTATTCGACGCACTTCGCCCGCTGACCACGGTTTGGAGCTGTGCGGAGTCCGTAACGTCCGTTGGGCACGCAGGCCGACGGCAGGCGGCAGGGGCGAGGGGTACCGGACAGATGCGGGATCTTCGAAGGTGGCGCGGGCCGCTCAGCACGCTCGTGGTCGGGCTGGTCGTGGCGCTCGGACCGGTGTCGGTGGCGGCGGCGAGCCCGGCCGATCCGGCCGCCGGGGCCTCGTCGGCCGCGCCGTCCGACACGTCCGACGCCGCGCTGGGCAAGGCCCGCGCCGCGGTCGCGTCCAGGGTGACGGCGGTCGCCGGGATCGAGGTCCAGCTCGCCCAGCAGAGCGCGGATAGGGATGCCAAGCTCCTGGCCGCGGCCACCGCGGGCGAGGCCTACCTGCGCGCGGACGAGGAGCGGAAGACGGCCGAGGTCGCCGCGAAGCAGGCCACCAAGCAGCTCGCATCCGCCGACGTGCAGGCCGAGGGCGCGCGCCGGACCCTGGTCGCGATCGCGCTCCAGGCGGCTCGCTCGGGCGGGTCGATCGACGGCGTGCAGGCGTTCCTGTCTGCGGACGGCTTCGAGGAGGTCGTCCAGCGCAGCGCCGTCCTGAGCCTGATGGGCACCAAGGCGGACCGGGCGGTCCAGCAGTTCCGTGCGGCCACGATCGTCGCGAACGCGCTCAAGGGGCGGGCCGACGACGCCGTGGCGCAGCGGCTCGAGACCGCCGCCGCGGCGCAGGACGCACTCAAGGGCGCCCGACGCGCCCAGGCGGCCTCCGAGTCCGCGGTCGCCGCGGCGACGGAGCAGCGGGCCGCCCTGATCGTCCAGCTCGCCGCAGCCCGAAACACCACGGCCAAGATCGAGCGCGCACGCCAGGACGAGCTCGACGCCCAGCAGGCCGCGCGGGAGAGTGCCGCGGCGCGGGCCCAGTGGGCCCGGAGCGCGACGCCGGCGGAGGTGGCGGCCGCCGCGGCGTCGTCGGCGAACTCCGGATACGTGCGCAGCGGCCCGCGGATCGCGGCGCCGCTCGGCTCGGGACGCACGCGCGGCACGGCGGCGCAGGGGCTCGCCGCGGTGACCTGGGCGGGCAAGCACCTCGGTCTGCCGTACCAGTGGGGCGCGACCGGGCCGTTCGCGTACGACTGCTCGGGGCTGACGATGCGGTCCTGGCAGGCGGCCGGGGTGAACCTCAACCGGACGTCGCGTGACCAGTACCGGCAGATCCTCAAGATCAACTACGAGGACCTGCGTCCGGGCGACCTCATCTTCTGGGGCGACGACCCGGGCGACGCGGGCAGCATCTTCCACGTCGCGATGTGGGTCGGGAACGGCCAGATCATCGAGGCACCCCGCCCCGGCGTGAACGTCCGCATGACCCCGATCACCGGCCGCTGGGCCCGCACCATGCCCTACGCAGGCCGCCCCTGACCCCTCGAATCCCCCGCAACCCCGCAACCCCTGAACCCCTGAACCCCTGAAC
>NZ_DATCNW010000426.1:0-9346 GCF_036565025.1 Pengzhenrongella sp. | reverse complement strand
CGCTCAGCCCGCAGGCCGCCGCGAGCAGGTGCCCGACCAGCGTCGGCACGGCGATCGAGACCAGCACCAGCGCCCCGCGCGTGCTGGTGCCACCCAGCACGAGGGCGCCCTCGGGGCAGTCGGCCGAGGTACGCAGGAGCGCCAGGCGCAGCCCGAGCCCACCGAGCGAGCCCTGGCCGGGCAGGCAGGCGTGCAGCACGACGTGCGCGCCGTTCGCGAGCGCCCAGACGAGCCCGCCGACCAGGGCCCCCACCAGGGCGAGGACCGCTGCGGCGGCCACCGGCCGCGGGATGGCTCGGCGCGCGTCGAGGCGTCCGAGGATCATGCGCCCAGGGTACGACGTCGACCTTGGCGGCACCTGGGCTTCGGGCGACCAACGCGGCGCACGGCGCCCGCCGCGATCAGGGCAGCCGCGGCAGCCCGTGCAGGGGCCACCACGCGACGTCCTGCCCGGTGGTCACGAGCGTCACGAACGCGACCGCACCGGCGAGCGCGAGCACCACGACGATCACCGCACCGGGGTTCGGGGGAGCGAGCACACCGAGGGTGCGCCGAGCGCCGAGCCGCGTGAGCCGCCCGAGCGGCCCGGTCCACACGGTCACCAGCCCGGCGAGCATCCCGCTCGCCAGCGCCGCGCCGTACACCCAGGTCTCGTTCCCGCCGCCGGGCGCCGTGCCCCCGCCGATCCCGATCGGCCGCAGGACGAGCAGGTTCGTGGCGAGCGACCACCACAGCACACCGCCGACCACGACCGCGACGCCCGCCCCGAACGCCAGCGACGGCACCAGCCCGACGACGCCACGCAGCAGGTGCCACGGGCTCGCGGCGACGGTGCGGACGGCGTCGGAGCGCCCGACCCCGCCACGGCGCTCGCGACGCGCGTCGAGCGCGTCACCGGCCGAACCGACGGTCCGGAACAGCACGAGGGCGCCCAGCACGACCGCGGCGGTCACCCCCGGGTAGAGCGCCGCGCCGGTGGTCATCAGCAGCGCGAGGGCCAGCACCGACCCGGTCCGCCGTCGGGGGCGCGCGGCCGTGTACGGCTCGGGCGACTCGGGGAACGCGTCGGTGGCCTCGGGGTACGACGGCGCCTCGGGCTCGGGGACCGGCTCGCCGGCCACGGCGACGTCGTCGTCCGGCCAGAAGGTGCGGGTGTCCTGGGGGATGACCTGGGTCGGCACCTCCACGGGGCGCGCCGCGAAGGCGACCGTCGGCGGCGGGGAGTCCCCGTGCTCGGCCGCGTCCGCGAGGTCGGCGACCAGGTCGTCGGGCAGCGCGCGCAGGTCCGGGTCCGGGTCGAGCGCCGCGCGCAGGGCCCCGGCGGTCAGCGGCCCGAGCCCGATCACGTCGACGTCGCCCGCCTGCGAGCGCGCGAGCACGGTGTCCATCGGCCGGGTCCCGAAGGGCGACCGGCCGGTCGCGGCGAACGCGAGCACCGCGGCCCAGCCCCACCAGTCGGACACCGGGCTGGGCTCGGCGTCGGCGAGCAGCTCGGGCGCGAGGTAGCCGGGCGTGCCGACGACCAGGTTGCCCGAGGTGAGCTGGATGTCGTCGGCCGCCTGGGCGATCCCGAAGTCGATCAGCACCGGCCCGTCGTCGGTCATCAGGACGTTGCTCGGTTTGAGGTCGCGGTGCACGACGCCGGCCGCGTGTACCGCCTCGAGCACGTCCCGCAGGCCGTCGGCGAGCCGGGCGAGCTCGCGCGGCGCGAGCGGGCCGTGCGCGCGCACATGCTCGTCGAGGTTCATCCCGTCCACCAGCTCGGTCACCACGAAGGCTTCGGTCGAGTCCGCCTCGGCGTCGAGCACCGCGGCCACGGCCGGGTGGTGCAGGCGCTGCAGGGCGGAGACCTCGCGGCGCAGGCGCTCTCGCGCGACCGGGTCCGCCCCGATGTGCGGGTGCAGCAGCTTCAGCGCGACGACCGTGCCGCCGCCGTCGACGGCCCGGTACACCGTCCCCATACCGCCGGAGCCGAGCGGAGCGACGATGCGGTACCCGCCCACGTCCGTCCCCGGCGCGAGGCCGCTGCTCTCCATGGCTGCACGGTACCGGCGCGCGGAACCCGACAGCTCGTCACCGTGCTCGTCACGCTCGGGACCTGCACCCCCACCGGCAAGGCGCGATAGCCTCAAGAAAACGTCAAGGAGTGATGTGTGAGCAATGACTTGTACGACTTCGTCGTGGTGGCCAACCGGCTGCCGGTGGACTTCACGGTCGCCGATGACGGCTCGATCAGCTGGACCCGGTCCCCCGGTGGACTGGTCACCGCGCTCGATCCGGTGATGCAGGGCGCCGAGGGCGCCTGGGTCGGCTGGCCCGGCGCCGCCGACCTGGACCACGAGCCGTTCGACGTCGACGGCGTGCGGCTGGTGCCGGTCAGGCTGTCCGACGGCGAGATCGAGCTCTACTACGAGGGGTTCTCGAACGACACGCTCTGGCCGCTCTACCACGACGTCATACAGACTCCGGCGTACCACCGCACGTGGTGGGACGCCTATCGCAAGGTCAACCGGCGGTTCGCCGAGAAGGCCGCGGAACAGGCCGCGCCCGGCGCGATCGTCTGGGTGCACGACTACCAGCTCCAGCTCGTCCCGGCGATCCTGCGCGAGCTGCGCCCGGACCTGCGGATCGGCTTCTTCAACCACATCCCGTTCCCTGCGCTGGAGATCTTCGCGCAACTGCCGTGGCGCAGCCAGGTGGTGCATGGCCTGCTCGGGGCGGACCTCATCGGCTTCCAGCGCACGTCCGACGCGGCGAACTTCGTCCGCTCGGTTCGCCGCTTCACGGATCTGACGACGCGTGGGGAGGTCATCACGGTGCCCGAGGACGGCGGCGAGCGGCGCCACGTGCGAGCCGCGGCCTTCCCGATCTCGATCGACTCCCGCCAGTTCGACCGCCTCGCGCGCAGCCCGGAGGTCGCGGCGCGTGCGCTGGAGATTCGGAAGGAGATCGGCAACCCGCAGGTCATGCTGCTCGGCGTCGACCGGCTCGACTACACCAAGGGCATCCTGCACCGGATCAAGGCCTTCGGTGAGCTCCTCGCGGACGGGCGCCTCACCGTGCCCAACGTGACTCTCGTGCAGGTGGCGAGCCCGAGCCGCGAGAACGTCGGGGCCTACCAGCAGCTGCGGGAGGACGTCGAACTCCTCGTCGGGCGGATCAATGGCGAGTTCGGGCACCTCGGCAACGCCCCGATCCGCTACCTGCATCACTCCTATCCTACCGAGGAGATGGCGGCCCTCTACCTCGCGGCCGACGTGATGCTCGTGACGGCGCTGCGGGACGGCATGAACCTGGTCGCCAAGGAGTACGTCGCCGCCCGGTCGGACGAGCGGGGCGTGCTCGTGCTCTCCGAGTTCACCGGAGCCGCCGACGAGCTCGTCGGCTCGGTGCTCGTCAACCCGCACGACATCGACGGGATGAAGGACCGGATCGTGTCCGCCGTCGAGATGGACGCCCGCGACCAGCGCAAGCGCATGCGCCGGCTGCGGCGGCGCGTGCTCGAGGACGACGTCGAGAAGTGGTCCCAGGCGTTCCTCGCGGTGCTGTCCGCGGTGCCGGCCCACAAGGTCAGCGCATGAGCGCCGGCACGGTCAACGAGCCGGTGGACGACCTGACCGCTGGGCTCGCGGACCTCGCGGCCGACGACGCGCGCCGCCCGCTGCTCGTCGCGCTCGACTTCGACGGCACGCTCTCCCCGCTCATCGACGACCCGGACTTGTCCCGGATGCTGCCGCGCGGCGCGGAGGCGCTCACCGTGCTGGCAGGCGCGGCCGGGGTCGCCCTCGCCCTGGTGTCGGGTCGCTCGTTGGTGGACCTGCACCGCCGGTCCGCCGCACCCGTCGGCACCGTGCTGATCGGCAGCCACGGCGGCGAACGCGGGCGCGTCGGTCCGTACGGGCTCGAACGCGACGCGATCCGCCTGGAGCCCGCGCAGGCCGAGCTGCTGATCCGGCTCGGCTCCGGACTGACCGCCGCCGCCCGCGGGCGGGACGGGGTCTGGGTGCAGAACAAACCGGCGGCAGCAGTGCTGCACACCCGGATGGCCGGCAAGGCCGACGCCGCGGCCGCCACGACGCTCGCCGTCGACCTCGCGAGCTCGCTCGGCGCGGAGGCGATGCGGGGCAAGGACGTCGTGGAGATCTCCGTGCTGCACGTGACCAAGGGGGAGGCGCTGGCTGCGCTGCGGGACGAGCTGGGCGCCGTCGTCGTGCTCTATGCGGGGGACGACACGACCGACGAGCACGCCTTCGAGGTACTCGCTCCCACGGACGTCACGATCAAGGTCGGTGCAGGTCCGACCGTGGCCCGGCTGCGCGCCGCCGACCCGTCGTCGTTCTGCGAGCACCTCGCGGGATTCGCCCGTTCGCTGGCCGGGTGACGGCTCTCACACCGATCGTTTCACCCACATGGCGAGACGGTGTGACAGACTGACCCCCAGAATCCACAGCTTTCGCAAAGCGGCCAACTGCTCCTGCGAGGGATTCGTGTCAGCGCAGACACTCTGGCACCACTCACTACGGATCGTCCGGCACGTACCTGCCGGTGAGGGGATACATCATGGCCACGGTCACTTATGACAACGCCACCAGGCTCTACCCGGGGACCGAGCGTCCCGCGGTTGACGCGCTCAACCTGCACATCGAAGACGGCGAGTTCCTCGTCCTCGTCGGACCCTCCGGCTGCGGAAAGTCCACGTCCCTGCGCATGCTCGCGGGCCTCGAGGACGTCAACGCCGGTCGCATCCTGATCGGTGACCGCGATGTCACCGACGTGCAGCCCAAGGATCGCGACATCGCGATGGTCTTCCAGAACTATGCGCTGTACCCGCACATGACCGTTGCCGACAACATGGGCTTCGCCCTGAAGATCGCCGGCAAGCCGAAGGCAGAGATCCGCAGCCGCGTCGAAGAGGCAGCCAAGATCCTCGACCTCTCGGAGTACCTGGACCGCAAGCCGAAGGCCCTCTCCGGTGGCCAGCGTCAGCGTGTCGCCATGGGCCGCGCGATCGTGCGCTCGCCCCAGGTGTTCCTGATGGACGAGCCGCTGTCGAACCTCGACGCCAAGCTCCGCGTCCAGACCCGCACCCAGATCGCGTCGCTCCAGCGCCGCCTGGGCGTCACGACCGTCTACGTCACGCACGACCAGACCGAGGCGCTGACCATGGGTGACCGCATCGCGGTCCTCAAGGACGGGCTGCTGCAGCAGGTCGGCACGCCGCGCGACATGTACGACACCCCGGCGAACGTCTTCGTCGCCGGCTTCATCGGCTCCCCCGCGATGAACCTCGGTACCTTCCGCCTCGCGGACGGGTACGCCCAGCTGGGCACCACCAAGATCTCGGTGCCCCGCTCCGCGATCTCGGCGCTCGCCTCGGACGACAAGAACGAGATCACCGTCGGCTTCCGGCCGGAGTCCCTCGACGTGGTGCCCAAGGGCACCCCGGACTCGCTCCCGGTCACGGTGAACATCGTCGAGGAGCTCGGCTCCGACGCGTTCGTCTACGGCGAGCTGAGCCGCGAGCTCGGCTCGGACGTCGCGCAGGTGCACTCCGGTGCTGGCGACGCGCAGGTCATCGTGCGCGTCGACCCGCGCCAGGTGCCCGCCAAGGGTGAGACGATCTACGTCACGATCCGCTCCGGCGAGCAGCACCTGTTCCACGCCGGCTCGGGCGAACGCATCGCCGTCTGATCTAGACGACGCGAGGGGGCGACCCGGCCACGAACGGCGGGTCGCCTTTTTGCGTCGAGCCCCGGGCCGCGGGCTCGGTTGAATGTCGAACAAGAGGAACCCATGGCGCAGAACCTGCACAACCTGCAGATCACCACCGCGAGGCCCGACCCTGCGCTCCTGGACCTGCCGTGGCACATCCCGCTCGAGGACTGGCCGTCGGACGTCCTGGCCGCGCTGCCCCGCGGGATCTCCCGGCACATCGTGCGCTTCGTGAAGATGTCCGGCCGCGTGATCGCCGTCAAGGAGATCGGCGAGACCGTCGCCTACCGGGAGTACGAGCTGCTGCGGAACCTGACCCGGCTGGCCGTCCCGAGCGTCGAACCCGTGGGAGTCATCACCGGGCGCCAGGCGCCCAACGGCGACCCGCTCGAGGCCGTGCTGATCACCCAGCACCTGCAGTTCTCCCTGCCCTACCGCGCGCTGTTCAGCCAGGCGCTGCGCCCGGACACCGCCACCCGCCTGATCGACGCGCTCGCCGTCCTCCTGGTGCGCCTGCACCTGGCCGGGTTCTACTGGGGCGACGTGTCGCTGTCCAACACCCTGTTCCGCCGTGACGCGGGATCCTTCGCGGCCTACCTGGTCGACGCCGAGACCGGGGACCTGCACAACAAGCTGAGCGACGGTCAGCGGTCGTACGACCTGGAGATCGCCCGGGTCAACATCATCGGCGAGCTGATGGACCTGGTGGCCGGTGAGCTGCTCGACGAGGACGAGGACACCGTGGCCATCGGCTCGATGCTCGTCGAGCGCTACGAGGACCTGTGGGCCGCGCTGACCGACGAGGAGTCCTTCACCGCCGACGCGCGCTGGCGGGTAGCGGCCCGGATCGAGCGGCTGAACGACCTCGGCTTCGACGTCGGCGAGCTGGACATCATGACCGACATCGACGGCACGACGGTCCGCATCCAGCCCAAGGTCGTCGACGCGGGGCACCACTCGCGACGCCTCATGCGGCTGACCGGCCTGGACGTGCAGGAGGGCCAGGCGCGCCGGCTGCTCAACGACCTCGACGCGCACGCCGCGGCGACCGACCGGCAGAACGACGAGGAGTCGTTCGTCGCGCACGACTGGCTGACGCAGGTCTTCCAGCCCGCGGTCAGCGCGGTCCCCCGCGAGCTGCGCCGCAAGCTCGAGCCGGCTCAGGTGTTCCACGAGCTGCTCGACCACCGGTACTTCATGTCGAAGGAGAAGAAGCGGGACGTCCCGCTCGACGAGGCCGTCGACAGCTACGTGCGCAACGTGCTCGCCCACCGCCCCGACGAGCTCGCCGTCCTCGGCGCGAGCGGCCTCGCCGACGACGCCTGACCCCTCCGACTTGTCAGCCCGTGCGCACGGTATAGCCCGCGCTCGGGCTGACACATCCCGCGACGTCAAACGTGTCAGACCCAGCGCGCCCTACAGCCCGCGCTGGGTCTGACAGATTCGCAGGTGGCGGCGTCGCCAAGCCCTTCAGGACGACAGCCACTCGCATCTCGCGTCAACCCGAGCTCGGTGCGCTCCCGTGGACGCGGACTCGTAGGCGCGGACTCGTAGGCGCGGCGTCCGGCGCGAGTCACGGTGTCGCGCGCGAGTGCGCGGACTCCGCTGCTTCGTGAGCGATTAGCTCAAAGCGAAGCGGGCTCGTGGGTATCGGCGGCGGCAAATCCGATCGGCGGCTGCCGACGTTCCCGCGGGAACGCCCGGTACCTGCCAGATCCGCTCCGTGCCGCGCAGCACGACTGCCCTCGGCCTCGCCTGGCCGGGGCCAGATCCGACCGAGTCCGCCCGCCTCCTCGCCGGCCGGGTTCCTCTCGCATTTCGAGTCACGAGCTGGGAGTTGTTGTCGCCACCCAGGCCGAAAATACGACAACGTCTCCCAGTTCGCGGCGCGAGCCGGCCCGAGGGCGGCGGCGGGCCTCGGCCGTCGGTGTCGATGCCGGGCGGAGGCCGTCAGCGTCGACGGCGGGCTCGGCCCTTCAACGCCGTGGGTGGGCGGGGCTCAGTGCATCGCTCTGTGCATCCAAAGTGCAGTGAATGAGGGGTTTTGGTGCACTTTCGCTGCACTGAGGGCTCCACTGAGGGCTGCACTGAGGGCGGCACCGTGAGATCGCGCCCAGTTCGCGGGCCGTACCGGTCGAAACGGGTGCGAGCTCACGATGCGGTCGAGGCACCGGCTGACTGTTCCGCTGCGAGCAGGGTCCCGAGGACTTCGGCAGGGGTTCGGTAGTCGTGGGTCTTGCGGGGGCGCGCGTTGAGCCCGGCGGCGACGACGGCGAGGTCCTCGGCGGTGTGCCCGGCGAGGCTGGTGCCCTTGGGGAAGTACTGGCGGAGCAGGCTGTTCGTGTTCTCGTTCGAGCCGGCCAGCCACGGGGTCTGCGGGTCGCAGAAGTAGACCGGCAGGTCCGCGTCGATCGTGAGCGTGATGCTCCGGGCCAGCACGATGCCCGCGGCGGCGAGCACCCCTACCTCGCCCGACCCGACTCCGGTCAGCGCGCGGCGCACCTGGTCGGGCAGGGGTTTCCATCGCGGCCGCGATCGCGGCCGCGACCGTGGGAGGCCGGTCGGGGAGCCAGTTGTCAGCCGCAGCGCGGGCCACAGCCCGCGCTGGGCCTGACAACTTTCACCGCAGCAAACCTGTCAGCCCGAGCGCGCGGTACGGCCCGCGTTCGGGCTGACACATCCAACGCCCTCGAACGTGTCAGCCCTAGCGCGCCCCGGGAGCGCGTTGCGGCTGACACGTCGGGGGAGGCGGGGCTCAGACGGCGGCGGCCGAGCGGATGCGGGCTACCTCGTAGAGCGCGATGCCGGCGGCCACGCCGGCGTTGAGGGACTCGACCGAGGACCCGATCGGGATGGACGCGAGCGCGTCGCAGTTCTCCCGGACCAGGCGCGAGAGGCCCTTGCCCTCGGACCCCACGACGAGCACGATCCCGTCCGACGCGAACGGCAGCTCGGAGATGGGCGTGTCGCCCTCACCGGCGAGCCCGACGACGAAGCAGCCGGCCTTCCGGTACGCCTGCAGGGCACGCACGAGGTTGGTCGCCCGGGCCACCTTGACACGGGCGGCCGCACCCGCGGACACCTTCCAGGCCGACGCCGTCACCCCAGCCGAGCGACGCTCGGGCAGCAGCACGCCGTGCGCGCCGAACGCGCCGGCCGAGCGGAGCACGGCGCCGAGGTTGCGCGGGTCGGTGACGCCGTCGAGCGCGACGATGAGTGGCGCCGTCCCGGAGTCGGAGGCCTCGTCGAGCAGGTCGTCGGGGTCGGAGTAGACGTACGGCGGGACCTGGATCGCGACGCCCTGGTGGATCGCGCCGTCGGTCAGGCGGTCGAGCTCGGCCTTGGAGACCTCGAGCAGCGGGTACCCGCGCCCGGTGACGACCGCGAGGATCTCGCGGGTGCGGTCGTCGGTCTCGATCCGGGTGCCGTAGTAGACGGTGGTCACCGGGATGCCGGCGCGCAGCGCCTCGACGACGGAGTTGCGCCCCGCGACGATCTCGTGGGTCGCGCTGACGCCCTTGCCGCCGCGGCTGCCCGCGGCGGACCGCGAGGTGCGCGCGGCGGGTGCGGATACCTACCCCGGACAGCTCTCCGGTGGTCAGCAGCAGCGCGTGGCCATTGCTCGGGCGCTGGC
>NZ_DATCNW010000425.1:0-4362 GCF_036565025.1 Pengzhenrongella sp. | reverse complement strand
TTGCGTAATGTAGCCACCGAACAGATGCCCTTCGATCTGGGACCTGAGACCTTCGCTAAGCCTCATTTTCCCAGGTCAAGGGCATCTTTTCGTTGAACGACACACCCCTCAAACCCCGCTACTCGCGGATCTGGGTCAGACGCAGCGCGACCCCTAGACCGCGCGGGATCTGACAAGTCGGATCGGGCGGGGCTGCGCGGGCGGGCAGCCGCAGCTCGAGCGCAGCACGACCTCGGTGGGCAGCACGAGGTCGGCCACGGGCTCGGGGCCGGCGTTGATGAGAGTGAGCAGCGTCTCCAGGGTGCGCGCACCGAGCTCGCGAACCGGCTGGCGCACGGTGGTCAGCGGCGGCGACGTCAGGGCCGACGTCGAGAGGTCGTCGAAGCCGGTGATGGCGATGTCGTCCGGCACGCGCAGCCCGTTGCCGAGCACCGCGATCAGCACGCCGAGGGCGTTCTCGTCGTTGATGCAGACGACCCCGCGCGGGCGGTTGCGCATCTTGAGCAAATGCTCAGCGGCGAGCATCCCGCCGCCCTGGTCGTGTCCGACCCGGATCGGGTTGTTCGGCACGATCCGCCCCGCGTCGCGGTGCGCGGCCCGGAAGCCCAGCCAGCGGGCGGCCGCATCCGGTGAGCCGACCGGGTTGCCGACGAAGGCGAGCCGCTCGAAACCATGGTCGACGAGCAGGTGCCGGGTGAGCGCACGGACGGACTCGGTGCTCTCGCAGCGCACCGTCGGCACGCCCTTGCGTGGCAGCCCGGCCACCTGCACGACCGGGCAGCGGTGCCGCACGAGCGCGTCGATGACCCCGTTGTCGACGCTGCCGCCGAGCACCGCGATCCCGTCGACCCGGTCCGCCATGTCGAGCACGAGGTCGTTCGACTCGGCCAGCAGGTGGGTGCCCAGGATCATCACCGAGAGTCGGGACGCGACCGCGGCGGCCTCGAAGCCGGCGATCACCCCGGAGTGGTACGGACCGGAAAAACCCGGCAGCACGACGCCGAGCGCGCCGTGGGTGCGTGGCAGCAGGGGCCTGTCCAGGCGGCTGGGGTGGAACCCGAGCTCCTCGATCGCGGCCTTGACCAGCGCGCGAGTGCCGTCGGAGACCGGCCCGATGCCGCGGGCGACGCGCGACACGGTCGCGATCGAGACTCCCGCGTGCAGGGCCACCTGCTGCAGCGAGACATCGTTCTTACCCACCCGGACACCTCGTCGACGTTGACAAAACGTCAGCCGATAACGTTTGCGGGAGTCTAACCGGGTGCCGGCCCGATGCTAGGCCGACCCTGCGCGCGTGGACCGGCGTCGGCGATACCCACCCGCCTCCCGCGCCCGCCCATCGGCGGTCCATCGGTCGAGCTTCTCGCCGTACCGCAGCACGATCGGCTCGTTCGGGTCCCAGGCGGGCTTGTGCTCGACGGCGAGCTCCGCGGCGTCTGTCAGCACGGTGATCAGCCCCCACTCCCGGGCCGTCGTCGCGGCGGCCACCTCAGGGTTCGCCCCCGGTCAGCGCCCAGCCGTTCACCAGCAGCACGGCGCCCATGGCCGCGAACGGGACGATGGCGAGGCTGCCGGCGCCGCCGTTCACCAGCAAGCCGAACGCCGCGCCGCACACCGCGCCGATCCCGGCGAGCACCAGCGCGCGGCGCCACCACGGCGGGCGAGGGACGGGCGGGGTTCCGGCGGGCAGGATGACGGCCGCGCCGAGGTTGGAGCGCACCTCCGAGCGCTCCGAGAGGCGGATCTTCTTCGGGAACCGATGGCGCACGCGGCTGATCGGTACGAGGCGCGCGCCGTCCGCGAGCTCGACGACGAGTCGCTCCCGTGATCGCGGGTCGCCGTGCACCAGGACGTCGATCGAGCCGCGGAGGCCCTCGATGCCGGGGTGCCACATGACGCGCTGCCAGCGGTCCTGCGTGCCCTCGGTCCCGGGTTCGGCGAGGGCGAGCCAGGTGCTCCCGCCGAGGTTCACCGGGTTGGCGCTGAGCGGCTCGCCGTGCAGCGCCATGGCCAGCATCGGGCGCGCGGGCAGTCGGGTGGCCCACTGGAACATCGCGCCGCGCAGCGCCCAGCCGAGGAGGTACAGCGCGGCACCGACCGCGGCGAACGAGACGGGCATGAGCACATCGTCGGAGCCGACTGTCTCCCTGGGGTCGCCGGGGAAGCCCATCGCCCCCGGCCGTGCGGGGTCGTAGGCGACCGGGAAGCTGTGGCCGGTGCGGTAGCGGTCCGTGTCGTAGATGCCGAAGCCCTGGACGTGGATGCGACCGAACGCGTCCGACCACCGGACCTTGATGTCGGGGCCGCCGTTGCCGTCGGCGAGGTCGTCGGCGATGACGGTTCCCTGGGCCGTCGCGCTCGCCGCCTCGCGGGCGGACGTGTACTGGTGCGCGGACCAGCCGAGGGCCGCCGCGGTGAGCGCAAACCCGGCCAGCACGGTCCCGACGGCGAGGATTGCGAGCCGCAGGGTGGGGATCCTGGCGTTCACGTTGTCGTCCTCGGCTCGATCGGGAGGGCGAGCAGCGACCGGAGCCGCGTCGGGTCGGCGCCGTCGATGGCGCTCGAGATCAGCTCGCGGGCATCGACCTGCACGCCGTCGGGATCGACGACCACCTGGGTGAGCCAGCGGCTCGCCCGGACCCAGCCGGCGTCGAGCAGCCGACCGCTCACGGCCCGGCCGAGACAGCCGACGAACACCTCACGGCTCGCCGCCGCTCGCAGCGCTCGGGGCGCGGAGCCGATCTCGGGCTCGATGGCCTGCGCGAGCCGGGCCCAGCCGCCGTCGGCGATGGCGTCGAGCGCCGCGGCCAGAGCCTCCTGGCGCGAGGGCCGCCCCGTCGCCGTGCGGAGGGCCTCGAAGGCCTCGTCCGCCGAGGCGCCGAACCGCTCGGGCGCGCAGTCCAGGACGCGGACCGGGCGCAGCTGCTCATCGGCGGAATCCTTGGGGAGGAGGAGCTCGCGCACGCACCACCGGTCGAGCACCTCTGCGTCGCGCAGCCGAATCGGGGCGGTCGGATCCCACGGCCCCCGTGAGCGCTCGGGGACGGCCGCGAGCCGGATGAGCAGCGGCGGGTGGCTCTCGAGGGCGAACGGATCCGGGGTTTCGAGGATCCGATCGGCCGCGGCCTGCCGTGCCACGAACGGGTCGGCGAGCGCGGTCTCGATCGCGTCGAACAGGTCGTCGGGGTACTCGCCGGCCTCCGCGAGGGTCAGGGCCCAGAGCTCGCCGAGGTTCGAGAAGACGACGTCGAGCGAGGCGATCTGCTCGAGGGCGCCGCGGGTGGCTGCGGTGCCCGCGACGTTCGCCGCGACCAGGTCGGCCGACGTCTCGAGCTGCCAGGACTGCTGCTGCGTGGCACGCAGCAGCGGCCCCGCGAGGGCGGCGGGTACGTGGATGCGCCGGTCCAGGCTCTCGACCAGCGCGGCCCGGGCTCGACCGAGCCAGGAGGTCCGCCGCTCGAGGTGCGGTTCGTGCGCGAGCTCGTGGGCGACGACCGCGGCGAGCTGCGCGACCGTCAGCCGGCGCAGGAGCGGCAACCCCAGGAGGAGCACGAGCACCCGGACGCCCGCGACCTTCGTCGGCGCCAGCACGGCGTCGGGGGTGGGGATCACCCGGACCAGGATCGGCACGCGCAGCTCGAGGCGCTCCGCGACGTCGCGCACCAGGGCGGCCAGCTGCGGTTCGTCGTCGGGCAGGATCCCGCGCCCGGGCAGGTGCTGGTCGGCCGTCAGGCGTCCCAGCGCGCCGAACGCCCCCAAGGCGAGCGGAGCCGCGAGAAAACCCCAGGCATCGAAGTAGGCGGCGGCCCCGAGGACGCCGACGACGATCAGGATCCCGAGCGGGTGGGCGGCCAGGTTCAAGCCCGCGATCAGTGCCCACTCACGGGCCGCCGAGGGGCGTTCGCCGTCCGTCGTCATCGCTGCGTTCGACCGTTCGTCCGTGGAGCTCCAGCGCGCTGCGCTGGTCCCCGTCGCCAAGAGTTGACGTGCGGAGAGTACGCCCGCGCCGGCGAGCCGAGGACCACCCGCAGGGCCCGGTCCCGCTCGGCGCCCATCTGTTCACGAGAAAGGAGACCAACCCGCCCCCGCTCCACGTCCCCCGAACTCGGACACTGGACCAACCAACCAGCCCCGACGCGTCGGGACGTCACATGTCGCGAAATGCGAGTTGTTGTGGCTCTCCTGACCGATCCGTGGGTCATTTTCGGCCGGGGGGACGGCTCGGTGGCCGAACTACCAGGTGCTGTCTTGGCAGCCGTGGTGATCGCTCGGCTCGACGCTGGGTCAGGCGGACCGTGGCGCGTCAGATCCCGGATCGCTGCCAGGGCGACCTCGCGGGTTGCCGACCTCGCGGGTAGCCCG
>NZ_DATCNW010000424.1:0-5442 GCF_036565025.1 Pengzhenrongella sp. | reverse complement strand
TAGGACCCCGTGTCGGTAACACGTAACGCGTTGGGGTTACGGGAGAATGGGGTATGTCGAAGCCGAAGGTGGCCCAGCAATCTGTGTTGATGGATGTGGAGCCGGGCGTTGCTGGTCCGGGACAGGCGAAAGCGCCTGTGGATAAGACGTTTCGGCGTTATGACCAGGATCAGCCGATGCTGTTGGCTCCTGATCTTCGGGACTGGTTGGCGGCCGATCATCCGGCGCGTTGGGTTGATGATCTGGTTGAGCACGGTCTGGACCTGGACGCGATCTACGCCGACTACACCGAGGTGCGGGGCGCTCCGCCGTATGAGCCGCGACTGATGTTGAAGATTCTGATCTACGGCTACTCCCATGGGATCACCTCTTCGCGGGCGTTGGAGCGGCGTTGCCACGACGACATCGCGTTCCGGTTCCTGACCGCGCAGGCGGCCCCGGACTTCGTGGCGATCAGCCGGTTCCGGGCCCGGCACGGCGCGGCGTTGAAGGCGCTGTTCACTCAGTCGTTGACGTTGTGCGCCCGGGCTGGTTTGGTCTCGTTGGGTCGGGTCGCCCTGGATGGCACGAAGGTGCGGGCGGCGGCGAGCCGGCACCGTGCGATGAGCTATGACCGGATGGTGCGGGCCGAGTCCGAGCTCGCCGGCGAGGTCGACGCGTTGCTGGCCGAGGCGGCGCGGTTGGACTCGGCTGAGGACGCCGCGTATGGTCCGGATCGCCGCGGGGATGAGTTGCCCGTTGAGCTGGCCCGGCGGGAAGGCCGGTTGGCCGCGATCCGGGCGGCGAAGGCCGCGTTAGAGGCCGAGCATGCCGCGAAGGCCCGTGCGCGGGCTGAGCAGGACGCGGCCGACCAGGGCCGCGACCCGGGCCAGGTCACGGCCGCCGGTGAGGCCGCTGAAGCTGCCGCGGTGGTCCCGGACAAGGCGCAACGCTCCTTCACCGATCCCGACGCTCGGATCATGAAGACCTCGGACGGGTCGTTCCACTACTGCTTCAACGGTCAGGCTGTGGTCGATGAGAAGAGCCAGGTCGTGCTCGCCGGGTCGCTGCGGCAGTCTGGCGCGGACGCCCCGGCCCTGCCGGACATGCTCACACAGATGGCTGAGTCGCTGACCGCGGCCGGGATCGGGGGCAGCCCGCGCACGCTGCTGGCCGATGCCGGGTACTTCTCTGCGGACAACGTGCAGGCGGTCACCGATGCGGGGATCGACCCGTTGCTGGCCACGGGGCGGCTCAAACATGGCGAGAAGCCGCCAGCGGCGCCACGTGGGCGGATCCCGAAAGACCTGACACCCAAAGCGCGGATGAGCCGCAAGCTACGGACCAAGAAGGGCAAAGCCGACTACGCCCGACGCAAGGCGATCGTGGAGCCGGTCTTCGGCCAGATCAACGTCGCCCAAGGCGGCCATCAACTCCGGCTCCGCGGCCACGCCAAAGCCGAATTCGAGTGGACCTTCCACCTGGCCTGCCACAACTTCCGCAAACTCGCCGGGTCCGGCTGGACTACCGCGCAGATGGCCACCAGCTGAAGGTGGCGGGGTCACCCTGGGCGCGTCAGTGGCCGTCACGGTTGGCTACCCCCACCGATCTCAACACTCCCGCGGCCATATCTGCGCAACGTCGCCCGCGCGCCGTCGAACGGCCACACATGGTCATGGAAGCCGACACCAAGTCAACCGTTACGGACTCGGGGTCCTAGGACGAACTCTGGGTTCGACCGCCGCCGGCAGCTGACGTGCACCGATCCGATTCTTGGTACTTCGACCAGCCTATGACGCCGATTTTATGGGAGTGGCCTCTTCGAGATAATCCATCAGTCGGTATGCATCGGGTAGGTATGGGCCCAGGTGCACGGGCCTCACAAGGTCCGATCGATACTGCTCGTGACGCAGTCCTGTTCGGGGTCGATCGGGCCGACGGTGCTGACGGCTGTCAGCGCGCCGTGCACGTCATGGACCTCGACGCCAGCATCCACACCATCGGCCCCCGCGACCACGGTGAACGTCTGCGGGCCGATCATCGGCGAGACGAGGCGGTAGGCGAACTGCCTGCCGACCAGTCCGTCGCCGTTGCGGCGAATCAGCTCGCCCATCATCAGGGCCTGCAGCGGGCCGTGCACGACCAGGTCGCCGTAGCCCTCCTCGCGGACCCAGTTGTGGTCATAGTGGATGCGGTGAGCGTTGTAGGTCAGGGCCGAGAACCTGAACAGCAGCGCCTCGTCCGCAGTCAGCGTGAGGGCCGGCTCCCGGGGCGCGGGCCCCTGCTCGTCCGGCACCGACTCGAGCGCTCCCACCTGAACGGAGAGGCTGGACCCGGAAGTGCGATAGACGATGTCGTTCTCGTCGACGATGCAGACCCTGCCGTCCTGGGTGTACTCGTTGCGGACCGTGACGAACGTGAGCGGTCCGGTGCTGCCCTGCTTCTCCGTGGTGTCGACGACCCAGGTCGTTCGGGTGGCGGGCAGTCCGAACAGCAACGGCGAATGCGTGCTGACCCGGCCGCCGGCGAACATCCGCTTCCGCCCCGGACCGGGCGGGGCCGGAATCCCGAATGTGGGGTGGCCGTCAGGACCAAGGTCGGCGTGCGGACGCTTCTCCAGCAGGTGGACCCAGTGCCATAGTGCGGGCAGCTCTCCGACAGGGATGTCAGTGCCGAGCAGGTTCGCGAGAGCCTCGGAGGGCTGCGTGGTGATCAGCTCGGTCCGGACGACTCGAGATGCGTTCATCTCAGGGCGCCACCGATCCACGTTTGATGAGCTGCCTCGCGATGACGTTGCGCTGGATCTCGTTGGTGCCCTCGCCGACGATCATCAACGGCGCGTCGCGGAAGTAGCGCTCGACGTCGAACTCGGTCGAGTAGCCGTAGCCACCGTGGATGCGCACCGCGTCCAACGCGATCTGCATGGCGGTCTCGGAGGCGAACAGCTTCGCCATACCGGCCTCCATGTCAGCGCGTTTGCCGGCATCGAACCTGCGCGCTGCATAGAGGGTCAGCTGGCGCGCGGCGGTGAGCTTGGTGACCATCTCTGCCAGGTAGTTGCCGATCGACTGGTGCTTCCAGATCGGCACCCCGAAGCTCTCCCGCTCCTGGGAGTACCGCAGCGAGTCCTCGAGTGCTGCCCGCCCGACGCCGAGGGCGCGACCCGCCACCTGGAGGCGGCCGACCTCGAGCCCGCGCATCATCTGGGCGAAACCGGTGCCCTCGGACCGGCCCAGCAGCGACGATACGGGTACGCGCATCTGCTCGAAGGCGATCTCGCAGCTCTCCACGCCCTTGTAGCCGAGCTTGGGCAGGTCGCGCGAGAGCGTGAAGCCAGGACCCTTCTCCACCAACAGGATTGAGACACCCTTGTGCTTCGGGCGAGCCTCCGGGTCGGTCTTGCAGAGCAGCGCGATCAGGCCGGACCTGCGGGCGTTGGAGATCCAGGTCTTGGAGCCGTTGATGACGTAGTCGTCACCGTCCCGTGTCGCGATGGTGCGCATCGCCTGCAGGTCGGAGCCGCCGCCGGGCTCGGTCAAGGCCATGGTTGCCCTCAGCTCACCGGTGGCCATCCGGGGCAGGTAGCCATCCTTCTGCTCCTTCGTCCCATGGTCCTGGATGAGCTTGGCCACGACGGTGTGACCGCCCATCGCGCCCGCCAGGCTCATCCAGCCGCGGGACAGCTCCTCGGTGACCAGCACATAGCACGGCGTGCTCACCCTGGCCTCGCCCCACGGCTGCGGGATGGCCAGCCCGAAGATGCCGAGCTCCTTCATCGTCGCGATCAGCTTCTCGGGGTAGGTGTTGTTGTGATCCAGCTCCTGGACAACGGGTTTCACATCGCGGTTCACGAACTCCCGCACGATCATGACGATCTCGCGCTCCTCGTCGGGCAGGCCCTCCATGGTCAGTCTCCTCGTCGTGTCAGGTGGGTGCGCAACAGGTCCGCCGCGGATGCCCAGGTGATGTCGTGGGGCTGGATCGGTATGCCGGCCAGGCAGTCCGCGACCTTGACGCGCAGCTCCGCCGCAGTCGCAGGGCTCTGTGGTGAGCCGGGCGGGTGGGTGAGAGTGCTCCTCCGGACTCTGCTCGGGCCAGCTCCCGCGGCGGTGTGGACCTCGACCTCGACCTGACCGGAGAGCAGGTGGTCTCCCCCGTCGGTCAGGTCGACCTCGACGAGCTCGATCAGTCGGGTGGCCTCTGACCGGTTCACCTGCTCGTCGCTGAACGTGGCGAAGCCGATGTGCTCGTCGAGCAGCGAGGCCACGACGGCATACTCCAGGCTGAACTTGGCCTCCAGGCCGGTCCGCGGCCGGGAGTGGATCAGTGGTTTGACGGTCACCCTCGGCGTACGCACCACGATCCGCTGGATCGACGACGCGCCAACGCCTTCGGCGCAAAGCTCGGCCCCCACGCGCAGTCCGGCAGCGGCACCGATCGGCCGCTGAAGCGCGTTGCAGCAGGGATAGAGCTTGATCGCCAGGCCGCCGGGGATGGCCGGGCCGGACTGGTCCACCCTCTCGGTCGACCCGCCGAGCAAGCCGATCCAGTCGTCCACGGCATACGGCTCCGAGCTTGCTCCAGCAGCCGCCAGCCGGGCGGCCCGTACGCCCGCGTCCGCGGCGAAGCCGACCTGCAAGGACTTGCCATCGGTGCCGAAGCTGCGTTGTACGCCACCCGCCGCCGGGACCGCGAGTGCCATGGCTCGCCCGACCCCGTCGGCGTCGAGACCGAGGGCCACCGCCGCCCCTGCCGCAGCGCCGATCGCACCGGCCGTGGTGGTTGCATGCCAGCCGGAGGCATAGTGCGGCCAGCCCAGCGCGGTGCCCACCCGAGCCATCACGCCCGCGCCGGCGAGATCGCTGCGCGGCCCCCCGCCCAGGCACAGCGCCACAGGGACGCAGACAGTGCTGATGTGCGTGGTGGAGGGCATGTGCAGGTCGTCGAAGTCGACGATGTGGCAGGCCACCGCCCCCTGCGCCACTTCGGGCAGGACCGCGGCGATGCGCAGAATCGGCTCCTCGCGGGCGGCCAGCCCCACGACGACGGTGTCCAGGAGGGCGCGGTCGGCCAGCGCGAGGTCCTCATCGCTCGGCCGCATGCCAACCGACCAGTCGGCAAGGCCGATGGCGACGCTGGGCCGATCGCTGCTCTCCAAGCTCATGAGCTCTTCTCTGTGCTGCTCGGGTCCGCGCTGCTCAGGCCGAGCTCGGCCAGTATCTGCTCCGTGTGTTGGCCGGGCGCGGGAATCGGCCCCATCACCGGTTCGTCCCCGTCCAGCACGGCCGGCGGCACCAGGGCCTTGATCGGCCCCACCGGCGATGCGACCTCGCGCCAACGGTCCCTGGCTGCGAGCTGCTCGTGTGCGACCAGCCCCGCGAGGTCACGCAGCCGTGCGTTGGCGATACCGGCGGCATCGAGCCGATCGATGGCGTCGTCGGCGCTCACGGTGCTGAAGGCTCT
>NZ_DATCNW010000423.1:0-19221 GCF_036565025.1 Pengzhenrongella sp. | reverse complement strand
AGGTCCCCCGAGGCCGCGTAGCCCACCGAGTCGGCCGAGCCGCCGAGAACCAACCGGGCCCGACCCGCCAAGCCCCAATGGTCGCAACTTAGGACCCCCTGCCAGTCGCCCCCGAGCGGGGATCCTCCTCTGGATCCCGCCCGCGTGGACCTTAAGTTACGTCCATTGGGTCCGGTCCCCGTGTGCAGCGAGGCTGTCTGGCTGGCTTGCGGCGTTCCGCGCGGACCACTACGGGAGACACGACGGCAAACCGGCCCCGGCGCCCGGCGAGAACCGCCCGCAGCACGAGCTCAGCGTTGCCGGTCCGGGCGAGGGTCCGTCGGAGGACGCCGGGCTGCCGCGCTCAGGCGGCGCGCCGTAACGGGCAACGGCGATCGGCACAATCTGGGACCGGCCGGCTCAATTCCCGGCCGCAGACGCAGGTGCCCCACCGTCCGGCGACAGCAGGGCGGCGGTCACGGCGTCGGCAATGAACGTTCCGTAGCGCGCCGCGTCCCAGGCGCGCCGGACGACGAGCAGCTCGTACAGTTCGGGCGAGCTGAACGTCCATAGCAGCTCGCCGGCCTGCTCGACGGTCAGGTCCGCGCGAAGGTGGCCCGCCGCGTCGAGCCTGCGGGCGTTGTCGGTCATGCGACCGAGCCGTCGGGCGTCCAGCTCGGCTTGCAGCTCCGCCATCCCCCGGTCGGTGGTCGCCGCATCCCGCAGCAGCAAGAGCAGTGGCGAGACCCGTGGGGCGACCTCCGCGGCGAGGATCCCCCACCTGCGGATGATCTCGCGGCCGTCGGCTTCGACCGCGTGCAGCGCGTCTGATCGGGCCTCCGCGGGCACCGGACCCTCGCCTTCGAGCGCCACCTCGCAGATCGCCCGGACCAGCCCGGCCTTGCCCCCGAAGGCCTTGTACACCGTCTCGACGGAGACGTCGGCCTCGGCCGCGACCGACGCGATGGTGGTTTTCGCGAATCCGTCTCGGAGGAAGAGCGCGTGCGCAGCCGCGACCACCGCTGCACGGGTCTCGCGCGCCTGCTGGTCCCGGCGGGAGGATGCGTACCGGCGGCGGGGCTTGACGGGCTGCATGTTTCGTTCCATGCTTTCGTATTGGTTACAGAGCACTGTATCAGAGAGGACGAGCTGGCCATGGCTGTTGATCCAGGGACCCCTGACGGACCGTTGGCGATGCTGGAGCGGCTCCGCCGAGCCACCAACGATCACGACCTGGAGGCCCTCGTCGCGTGCTTCGCGCCCGGCTACCGAAACGAGACGCCCGCGCATCCGGGCCGAGGCTTCACGGGGCGCGACCAGGTGCGCAAGAACTGGGAGCAGATCTTCCGGTTCGTCCCGGACCTGACGGCCGACGTGCTCGCCTACACGATCGACGCTGACACCATCTGGACCGAGTGGGAGCACCGCGGCACCCGCCCGGACGGCTCCGGGCACGTCATGCGAGGCGTGGTGATCTTCGGGGTGAGAGACGGGCTGGCCGAGTGGGCGAGGTTCTTCCTCGAGCCACTGGACGATGGCGGCGGAGATTCCGGCGGTGGCGTCGACGGCGCCATTCGTCGTCAGGTCGCACCGGGACTTCCCTCGTGATCCTCGTCGCCGGCGGTACCGGCCGACTGGGCGCCATGGTGGTGCGGCACCTCGTGGACCAGGGCTTGGCGGTGCGGGTGCTGACCCGTGACCCGGCACGGGCCGGGCGGCTCTTCGCCGACCGGGTCGACGTCTGCCACGGCGACGTCCGCGACCGGAGCAGCCTGCTACCCGCCCTGCGAGATGTTCAGGTCGTGCTCTGCGCCGTGCACGGCTTCGGCGGGTCGCAGGGCCAGTCGCCGGCCACCGTGGACCGCGACGGCAACGCCAACCTGGTCGACGTCGCGAAGCACGCGGGCGCCGACGTCGTGCTCATGTCTGTTGTCGGGGCCGCGCCCGACAGCCCTGTCGAGCTCTTTCGCATGAAGCACGCGGCCGAGCAGCACCTGCTGGCCAGCGGTGTGTCGGCAACCATCGTGCGGGCGACCGCCTATCTCGAGCTATGGATCGAGATCCTCACCGGGACGGTGGACCGCTCCGGGCGACCGCTGGTCTTCGGACGCGGGGAGAACCCGATCAATTTCGTCTCGGTCGTCGACGTCGCCGCGCTGGTCGAACGCGCCATCACCGACCACGCCCTGCGGGGCACCGCGCTCGAGATCGGCGGGCCCAAGAACCTCACGTTCAACCAGCTCGCCTCTGCGGTGGCGGCGGCGGCCGGGAGCACCCGACCGCCGAGGCATCTCCCGCCACCCGTGCTGCGCGTGCTGGCCGGCACCGCCGGACGAGTGCGGCCCGGACTCGGCGCGCAGCTGCGTGCGGCGCTCGACCTGGACAGCGCCGACCACACCTTCGACGCCGCGGGGCACCGGCAGTTGTACCCGGACCTGCCCGTGACCTCCCTCGAGGCCGCACTCGCAACCTCCCCGTGGGGCGTCGCTACCCGGTAAGGGGCGCCGCCAGTCGGAGCGGCGCTCGCACGCCAGACTCCTGTGCGGAAGCCATCCCGGCACTTGCAACTCAGGGGTTGCAGTTCTCCGATATTGGTGCAACCCTGTGGTTGCAGTATCCAACCGAGAGGGAGAGAATCATGACCATGACCACCAATCCGCCCAGCACCGTCGACAGCCGCGACCTGACCGTGACGCGGACCATCACCATCGCGGCACCGATCGAGAAGGTCTGGGCCGCGATCACCAAGGCCGAGCACATCGTGGGGTGGCTGGGGCAGTCCGCCATGCTCGACGACGTCGCCGTCGGCGCCCGTGGCGCCTTCTCGTTCGAGGGCTACGGCGACATCCCCGTGCGCATCGAGGAGCTCGACCCGCCCCGGACGATCGCCTACCGCTGGAGCAACGACGACGCGCGCGGATTCCACCCGGACGAGGTCGACGACGACCACTCGACGGTGTTCCGCTTCACCCTCGAGCCCCTTGCAGGCGGCACGCAGCTCACGGTCGTTGAATCGGGATTCGGCACAACAACTGACCCGACATTCAACATGGAGAGCCACCGCAAGGGCTGGGACACCGAGCTCGACGAGCTGGTCGACTACCTCGAGGGAGGGTCGTGAGCGCGAAGACTCTCGTTCCGGTGTTCGCCGCGCTCGGCGACGAGACGCGGTGGAGCATCCTGGCGACCCTCGGCGAGGGCGACGCCTCGGCGTCCGCTCTCGCCGGGCGGCTCCCGGTCACCCGCCAGGCCATCGCCAAGCACCTCGCAGTGCTGCAGGAGGTCGGCCTCGTCGAGTCCGTGCGGGTCGGCAGGGAGCTCCGCTACCGCGTCCTCGGTTCGCAGCTCAGCGAAACCGCGCGCAGCCTGGACCACATCGGCGCCGAGTGGGACCGCCGTCTGGCCGCGATCAAGCGGATCGCGGAGGGCCTGTAGGCGCGCGTGCCATTCCACGCTCTGCGGCGCGGTCCGGCGCCTATCTCCGGGACGGTGGCGGCCTCGTCCTCGTTCGGCACGAGTCCCGTCCGGGAGCGGCCGGCACGATAGCATCGAGGGCAGCAAGGCGCGTCCTCGGACGCCTTCATCTGGGGTGGCGTACCGCTGTTCTCGTCGTGGCCCAGGAGATCTCATGTCTTCGCAGACGCTCCCTCACACCGCCGAGTCGCTGTGAGCCCCAGAGCGCGGGCGACCGCTCGAGCACTCGCGGAGTCGGAGAGCCGCTTTGCGCGGGTCCAGCTCGAGCTGGCCGAGCGGGAGGCCCGGTACCGGGACGTGTTCGACAACGCCCTCGACAGCATGTTCCTGCTCGAGGTGTCCCCGGACGGGCAGCACTTCCGCAACCTCGAGATCAACCCGGCCCTGGCCCGGTCCAGCGGCATCCCGCGCGAGGCCATGCTCGGCAAGTACATCGAGGAGGTAGTTCCACCGGAGGTCGCCGAGGCGGTCAACCGCAAGTACCGCAACTGTGTGAACGCCGGCGTACCCATCGAGGAGGACGCGGAGCTGGAGCTGCCCGCCGGTCGACGCTGGTACCACTCCACCCTGATCCCCGCCCGTGACGAGACCGGCCGGGTCTACCGGATCGTCGGAATCACGCGCGACATCACCGAACGACACAACGCGGAGATGGCGCTGGCCGACAGCGAGGAACGGTTTCGGCTCGCCTTCGACGACTCCCTCGTCGGAATGGCGCTGCTCTCGGTGGACGGCGAGGACGGGCGCTTCCGGTACCTGCGCGTCAACAAGGCCATGTGCGACTTTCTCGGGCTGACGGCCGATCAGATCCTCGGCCGCCCGCAGGCTGACGTCCTGGCGCCGGAGGACGTCGACGACACAGTGGCGGCGCTGAACGGCCTGCTCTCCGACGCTTACACGAAATGCCACACCGAGCGGCGGTTCGTGCACGCGAGCGGGGAGACGCTCTGGGGGTTGCTCGGCGCCACCCTGGTCCGCGGTCCGCAGGGTGCTCCGCTCTACGTCCTCGCCCAGGTCGAGGACATCACGGCGCGCAAACGGGTCGAGGAGCAGCTGGTCTTCCGGGCCCTGCACGACGACCTCACCGGCCTCCCGAACCGTGCCCTGCTCATGGAACACCTCGGCAACGCCCTGGCTCGCTCGCGACGTAACGGGACTCACGTCGCCGTGCTCTTCCTCGACCTCGACGACTTCAAGTCGCTCAACGACAGCTTCGGGCACACCGCCGGCGACGCGTTCCTGATCAAGGTGGCCGCCCGGATCGGCGCCAACGTGCGGGACAGCGACATCGCGGCCCGGATCGGCGGCGACGAGTTCGTCGTGGTGTGCGAGAACCTGACGGAGCCCTCCGGCGCCACCGTCCTGGCCGAGAAGATCCAGCGGGCGCTCGCCGTGGAGATCCACCTGAACGGGCACAGGCTGACCGCCCCGGCCAGCATCGGCGTCGCCCTCAGCAATGAGAGCAGCACCCCCGAAAACCTTCTGCGCGACGCGGACGCCGCGATGTACGTCGCGAAGCACCGCGGCGGACAGCGCTGGGAACCGGCAGACTCCTCCCTGCACGCGGCGGCCATCCGGGTCCTCAGCGTCGAGGCCGAGCTGCGCCGGGCGATGGAGCAGCAGGAGCTGCGCGTGCACTACCAGCCCCTGGTCGACCTTCACACCGGCGCGATCATCGCGGTCGAGGCGCTGGTCCGCTGGCAGCACCCGCAGCGGGGCCTGCTGCTCCCCGACGGGTTCGTCGATGTGGCCGAGCAGCGCGGCCTGATCGGCGAGATCGGCCGATGGGTGCTGCGCACAGCCTGCGATCAGGCCGGGACGTGGCACCGGCAATACGGGGACCGCGCGCCGGCGATGTCCGTGAACGTGTCCTCCCGGCAGCTCGGCAACCAGGGCCTGCACCGCCAGGTCGACGCCGCGCTCGCCGCGTCGGCCCTGCCCGTCGAGAAGCTGATCCTCGAGCTGACGGAGAGCCAGCTGCTCAATGTCGGGACCTCGGCCACCACCGATCTGCGCACGCTGTCCGAGCGTGGGGTGAAGATCGCCGTCGACGACTTCGGGACCGGCTACGCCGGGTTCGAGTACCTTCGCCGCCTCCCGGTCGACGAGATCAAGATCGACAAGTCGTTCACCCAGACGCTGAACACCGACCGCACCGGCAGCGCCATCACCGCCGGCATCGTCGCGCTCGGTCTTGGGCTCGGGCTCACCGTCGTCGCGGAAGGCATCGAGACGGCCGAACAACAGCTCCTCCTGCGGGACATGGGATGTACCTGGGGCCAGGGCTGGCTGTGGCACCACGCTCTCCCGGCGGACGAGATCCACGCGCTGATCGCGCAGTCCGCACGCGACGCTGACGCCCACCGGTCGCCGACGGCTCCCTGACGTCGTGGCCTGGCGGTTGGCCGGCGGTGACGATTGAGGGGGCACTACCTCGCGCGGGGTTCGGGGGCGGTGGGGAGGGTGACCGTGAAGACCGCGCCGCGGCCCGGGCCGTCACTGTGGGCGGTGATCGTGCCGCCGTGGGCCTCGGTGATGGCTCGTGCGATCGACAGGCCGACCCCGGAGCCCCCGTGGGCACGGTCGCGGCCGGAGTCGACCCGGTAGAACCGGTCGAACACGTGCGGCAGGTGCTCGGCGGGGATGCCGTCGCCGTCGTCGGCCACCACGATCCGCGCCCCTGAGCCGGCGCGGTCGAGCAGCACCCGGACCGCTCCCCCGGTGGGCGTGTGGCGCAGGGCGTTGTCGAGCAGGTTGGTCAGGACCTGGGCGAGGCGGTCGGCGTCGGCGTCGACCCGGGCGGCCTGCGCGGTCGGCGAGACCCGGACGTCGAGGTGCACGCCGCGCGCGGCGTACCGCGCGGCGGCTTGGGCGGCCTGGCCGGTGACCACCTGCGCGACGCCGATCGGCTCGCGCCGCATCGTGAGCCGGCCCTCCTCGGCGGTGGTGACCAGCGCGATGTCCTCGCTCAGCCGGGCCAGGCGAGTGACCTGCTCGCCCAGCATGGCCAGGGTGGGCGCGTCCGCGTGCTCGACGCCGTCGGCGATCGCCTCGAGGTACGCGCCCAGGGTGGTGACCGGGGTGCGCATCTCGTGGGCGAGGTCGGCGAGCATCCGGGTGCGGGTGGTCTCGATCCGGCCCAGGTCGGTGGCCATGGTGTTGAAGGCGAGCGCGAGGTCGTCGAACTCGGCGCCGAGCCCGATCGCCGGGACCCGGGCCGTGTAGTCGCCGTCGGCCACGCGGCCGGCCGCCTCGGTCACGGGAGTCAGGGACCGGGTGATGCGTCGCGTGAGGACGACGCTCACCACCACGGACATGACCAGCGCCGCGGCGAGGGCGAGCGCGAGCGACAGCGCGGAGGCGGTGCGGAACGCCCGCTCGGCGTGCTCCACCGTGCTCGAGCTCGAGCCGGCCGTCTGGGTCATGTGGTGGTGGAAGATCGCCGGACCGACGCCGGCGACGACGAGCCACGCGGTCGCGCCACCGACCACCACCACCACCACGATCGCCGCCAGCAGCCGGGCGGCCAGGTCTCGGCGCGCAATGATCCGCGCCCCGCTCACGCCCCCGGGCCCATCCGGTAGCCGACGCCCCGGACGGTGCGGATGAACCGCGGCAGCGCCGGGTCGTCACCCAGCTTGCGACGCACGTGCCCGACGTGGACGTCGACCAGGTGCTCGTCGCCGACCCACGCGGGACCCCACACCGCCTCGATGAGCTGTCCTCGGGTGAACGCCATCCGAGGGCGGGCCGCGAGCGCCGCCAGGACGTCGAACTCCGTGCGGGTCAGCTCGACCAGGTCCGCGCCGAGCCGGACCTCACGCCCGGCGACGTCGATCGACAGCGAGCCGAACGCGGCCACCGGCGGCTCCGGCTCCTCCTGGGTCCGCGGAGCGCGCGGTCGGCGCAGCATGGCCCGCACGCGCGCGACCAGCTCGCGGGGGCTGAACGGCTTGGTGAGGTAGTCGTCCGCGCCGACGGACAGGCCCACGAGCTTGTCGAGCTCCTCCACCCGGGCGGTGAGCATCACGATGTAGCAGTCGGAGAACGTGCGCACCGCGCGGCACACCTCGATGCCGTCCGTCCCGGGCAGGCCGAGGTCGAGCACGATGACGGCCGGGTCCCACCCCCGGGCGGCGTCGATCGCCTCCCGGCCGTCCGACGCGGTGCGCACCTCGAACCCGTCCCGTTCCAGGTACGCCGAGACCAGCCGGACCAGCGGCTCCTCGTCGTCCACCACCAGCACCCGGGGTCGCCCGGTCACCGCTGGGTCGGGCGCCTGCTCGGGGGGTCTCATCCCCCCATCCTGGGGCCCGACGACGGCAGCCTCAGCCGCTTGAGCAGCAGCGCGTTGACCGCGACGAGCAAGCTCGACCCCGACATCGACAGGGCGGCGATCTCCGGGCGCAGCACGAGCCCGAACGCGGGAGCGAACACGCCCGCCGCGATCGGCAGCGCGATCGCGTTGTACCCGATCGCCCAGCCCAGGTTCTGGCGCATCGTGCGCAGCGTCCCGGCCCCGATGCGGAGCGCGACGGCGACGTCCAGCGGGTCCGAGCGCAGCAGCACGACGTCGGCGGTCTCGATCGCCACATCGGTGCCGGCCCCGATTGCGATGCCGAGGTCGGCGGTGGCCAGCGCGGGCGCGTCGTTCACGCCGTCGCCCACCATCGCGACCCGCCTACCCGACCGCTGGATCGCGGCGATCCGGTCCGCCTTCTGGCCGGGGAGCACCTCCGCGATGACGGTGTCGATGCCGAGCTGGTCGGCGATCCGCCGCGCTGTCGCCACGTTGTCACCGGTGAGCATGACCACCTCTGTCCCCGACTCGTGCAGCGCCGCCACCGCAGCGGCCGCGGACTCCCGGGCCGCGTCCGCGAGCGCGATCACCCCGACCGCGCGCCCATCCACGGCCACCAGGACCGCCGTCCGGCCCCGCTCGGCGAGCTCCTCGCGGCGGATCGCGAGGGGCCCGGCCTCGACCCCCTCGGCGGCCAGGAGCTGCTGGCTGCCCACCAGCACGCGACGGCCCTGAACATGCGCTCCCGCACCCTGACCGGGCACGTTGCGGAAGCCCGTGGCCGCGAGCGCCGCCAGCCCGCGCTCGGCGGCCAGCGCGGTGATCGCCCGAGCCAGCGGATGCTCGGACTCGCGCTCGACGGCGGCCGCGAGCCTCAGCAGCTCCTCCTGCGAGATCCCGTCGACGATCACGTCGGTGACCTCCGGCTCGCCCTTGGTCAGCGTGCCGGTCTTGTCCAGCACCACGACGTCGATCCGGGCCGCGGTCTCCAGCGCGGTGGCGTTCTTGAACAGCACCCCTCGGGTCGCGCCGAGGCCGGTGCCCACCATGATCGCCGTCGGGGTGGCGAGGCCGAGCGCGTCGGGGCAGGTGATGACCACCACCGTGATCGCGAACAGCAGGGCGGTCGCCGCACTCGCGCCGGACGCCAGCCAGGCCACGAACGTCGCGCTGCCACCAACCAGCGCAACCAGGACCAGCCAGAAGGCGGCACGGTCGGCGAGCCGCTGGCCGGGCGCCTTGGAGCGCTGCGCCGCCTGGACCAGGGCGACGATCTGCGCGAGTGCGGTGTCCGCGCCGACCTTCGACGCCCGCACGCGCAGCGTGCCCGTGGTGTTGATCGAGGCACCGATCACCTCTGCCCCCGGGGCCTTGGCCACCGGCAGGCTCTCCCCGGTGACCATCGACTCGTCGACCTCCGAGATGCCCTCCTCGACCACCCCGTCGACGGGCACCCGCGCCCCCGGACGCACGAGCACCAGGTCACCGACCTGCACCTGTGCGGTGCTCAGCTCCACGGGCTCGCCGTCGCGCAGCACCACCGCCGTCGCCGGGGCGAGCTCGAGCAGCGTGCGGACCGCGTCGTTCGCCCCGCCCCGGGCCCGCATCTCGAACCAGTGGCCCAGCAGCACGAAGGCCGTCAGCACCGTGGCCGCCTCGTAGAAGACGTCACCGCCGCCGGTGAGCGTGATCGCGACGCTGTACGACCAGCCCGCACCCACCCCGACGGCGACCAGGACCATCATGTCCAGCGTCCTGGCACGCAGCGCCCGGACGGCGCCCGCGAAGAAGATCCACGCCGAGTACCAGACCACCGGGATGGAGAGCAGGAGCGCGAACACGTCGTCGCGGAGCCCGAACGGCGCGGGGACCGTGAAGCCCGCGACCTCCCGGCCGATCGGCGACCAGAGCACGATCGGGACCGACAGCGCGGCGGCGAGCAGGAAGCGGTTGCGCAGGTCGCGGGTCATGCCCGCCATCGACATGTCGTCGTGGCCACCGCCGGGCTGCATGTCGTGGTCCATGTCGTGGCCGGCACCGACCCGCCGGACCGCGGTCTGATCTGCCATGTTCCTACGCCCTTCGAAATGGATACCCCTACCAGGTATTCGTTATACCCCTGAGGGGTATGCAATGGCTAGCTGGACGACCGGACGCCCGCAGCCACCGGCGGGAGCCGGAGCCGGAAGGTCGCGCCGGTGCCGGGTCCGGCGCTCGTCGCCTCGAGCGTTCCGCCGTGCGCCTGCGCGATCGCGCGCGCGATCGTCAGGCCGATCCCGCTCCCGGCGGACGTCCGGGTGCGGGAGGGATCGGCCCGGTAGAACCGCTCGAAGATCCGCTCGGCGTCGGATGGGTCGAAGCCGTCCCCGGTGTCGATCACGTCCCACACCGCGTCGCCGTGATCTGCGCGGAGCACGACCCGCACCTGCCCACCCGCGGAGGAATGCCGCAGCGCGTTGTCGAGCAGGTTCGCCAGCACCTCCCCGAGCCGCTGGGCGTCGACCCGGACGGCAGGCACGTCGTCCGCGACGTCGACGTCGAGCCGGATCTGCGCGGCGGCGAACCGCGCGTGCGCTGCGCCCACGGCTTCCCGCGCGGCCAGGACCGGGTCCAGGAGTTCGGGGTGCAAGTCGAGGTGGCGCTCCTCGGCCCGCGAGACGGCGGCCATGTCCTCGACCAGGCGCTGCAGGCGCGCGGTCTGGTCCGCCAGCGTCGTCAACGTCTCGCCATCGGCGGCCAGCACCCCGTCGACGACGGCTTCGACGGTGGCCTCGAGCGAGGCCAGCGGAGTGCGCAACTCATGTGCGAGATCACCGATCAGACGCGTCCGGGTGGTCTCGGTGTCGGCCAACCGGTCCGCCATCGCGTTGAAGGCGTCGGCGAGCTGGGCGAACTCCGGTCCGATCGCGGGCACCTCGACCCGGGCGCGGAGGTTTCCCCGGGCGATCCGGTCCGCGGCCGCTGCGACCGCAGCCACTGATCGCCCGAGGCGCCGCGCGGCGATCCACGCAACCGCCAACGCGGTCAGCAGCGACACGGGGACCGCGACCCCGAGGGAGACGAGGACGGCGTTCGCGAACGCCTCGTTGACGTGCCCCTGGAGTGTGGGCTCGATACCCGCTCCGGGCACCATGCGCAGGTGAGCCTGGAAGATCTCCGGAGCGACGAGCAGAGCGACGACCAGCAACGTGACCCCGCCGGCGAGCACCACCAGGGCGAGCGAGGCGGCGAGGCGCCAGGCGAACCCGAGCGGAGCGCGCCGTCGGCGCAGGGCGGCCGCACTCATCCCGGACCGATGCGGTACCCGACCCCGCGCACGGTGCGGACATAGCGAGGTGCGCCGACGTCGTCATCGAGCTTGCGACGCACGTGGCCGAGGTGGATGTCCACCAGACGGTGGTCGCCGAACCAGCCGGGTCCCCAGACTCGCTCGATGAGCTGCGCCCGGGTGAACGCGGAGTGCGGGCGTGACGCGAGGGCGTCGAGCAGGGCGAACTCGATCGGCGTCAGGGCGATCGGCCGGTCCCCCAGCCGGGCCTCGCGCGCCTCGTGATCGACGCTGAGCTCGCCGAACCGGCGCACGGGCGTGGTCTGCGGCTCCGCGGAGTCCGGGCCGGTACGGGGCCGACGCAGCAGGCTCCGGATCCGCGCCACGAGGACCCGTGACGAGAACGGCTTGGTGAGGTAGTCGTCCGCGCCGACGGACAGCCCGACCAGGGTGTCAATCTCCTCGGCGCGCGCGGTCAGCATGATCACGTAGGCGTCGCTGAAGGTGCGCAGCCGTCGGCAGACCTCGATGCCGTCGATCCCGGGCATCATCACGTCGAGGACGACGACATCGGGCGGGCTCTCGCGGGCGATCCGCAGCGCCTGCGGCCCGTCGGACGCGGTCAGGACCTCGAAGCCGTCCTGTTCCAGGTACGCCGCGACGACCCGGACGAGCGCGGGCTCGTCGTCGACGACCAGGGCGCGGACCATGCTCAACCGACCTCCCCCCGCACGGTCAATCCCTTCCCCGCCGGCTCATCGTGCGCCGCCACGCGCCGCGATCAGGGCGGCGCGGTGGACCTGATAGGTCTCCAGGTCGATCTCGCCGCGGGCCAGCCTGCGGTCGAGGATCTCGAGCGGTGAATCCTGCGCACCCTGCGTCGGGGTCGAACCACCCCGGGACGTGGACGGGAGCAGCCGGACCACCAGCCAGATGATCAGCGCGATCAGCGCGATCCAGAACAGGCCCATCAGGACCCACCCGCCCGCACCCATACCGCCGCCGTACCAACCCATCATGTCCGTCACCCTTTCGCTGCGGGATCTTCCGTATGACCCAAGACTCGCGCTCCGAGGCGACGTCTGCGACGAGGAACGACGAAGATCCGACGAAGTTCTTGCCCGATCGCTAGAGGTCCGCCAGCATCCCCGTCATCTCGGCGATCTCGGACGTCTGGGCGTCGATGATCACCCGGGCGAGCTTGCGGGCCTGCGGGTTCTTTCCCCCCGTGAGCTCGGCCTTGGCCATGTCGAGCGCGCCACGGTGGTGGTCGATCATCAGCTCGAGGAACCGCCGGTCGAAGCTGGGGCCCGCAGTGGTGCCGAGCTCGGACATCGCGCCGTCGGGCTTCGAGTCGCCCATCTGCATCCCGGCCATGTCGCCGGCGCCCGCTTTGCTGCCCTCGCCCCAGGCCTTGAGCCAGGAGGTGAGCTCCTTGATCTGCGGGCCCTGGGCGGCACTGATTCGTCTGCCGAGGTCCTTGACCGGCTCGGTGGTGGCGCTCTTGACCGCAAGATCCGCCATCGCAATCGCGCCCTCATGGTGCGGAATCATCATCTGGGCGAACTCGACGTCGGCGTCGTTGTGGTTCGGGCCGGTGGCCGACGGAGTGTCCTGGCCACCGCACGCGGCGAGCACCACGACCAGGGCGAGCGAGGCGCCGACGGCTGCGATGCGGGTCTTGACGTTCATCGGTGGTGGTTCTCCAAGCGCAGGGGGGACATCGGGACGGGGGCGGCCACCGCGCGCACGTCGCTGAGATCGGGTGACCGGTGCTCACGAAGGTGCGCGCCGCACGGTGGCCGCGGTGGAAGTCTGCCGTCGGGGGATCAAGAAACGACGGCCGAACCATGAAGAACCGCTGAAGATCCAGGTCAGCGACGGTCTATCCCGGCTCGACGACGGCGGCGGCTCCTACGGTCGAGCCAGCGTCCCCGTCCTGAGGAGTCCCGATGCGCCACCTGTCCCGCGCCGTGCCGATCGTCGGCCTCGCCCTGGTCCTCGCTGGGGGGCTCGGCGGCGGCGGCGCCTGGGCAGCGACCCCGACGACGGCGGTCGGTCCCACCGCCGCGGCGCGGGCCTCCTCCCCCGATGGAGACGACCCGATGCCGGGGATGGACATGCCGGCCAGCAAGATGCCGGCGACCGACCTACCGCAGCCGGCGGACGCGCACGCCGAAGCCGTTCCCCGGCCGCGCGCCGCCCTGCTCGGCACCTTCGCCGCGGTCAACGCCGCCGTCCTGCTCGCCGCGGCGCTGCTGCGCCGTCGTACGAGGGCCGAGGACGTCCGCCGTCGTGCGCGGCGCGGCGCGGCTCCGAGCCCTGCCTGACACCGCACCCACCGACCCGCGAGGACCCCATGCCCGTACCCACCCTGGCCAACCCACGCGACCGCGTGCCGGACGACGCAGCGCCGGACCCGGATGACACACCCGACCCGACCCCGATGGCGCCCGGCCGCAACCTGCTGGCCCTGCCGATCGTGCGCACGGCGCTGCGCAGCCGCTGGTACCCGGGCATCGCGCAGGTCCCGGTCGCCGCCGTGTTCGGGCTCGTCGCCTACGAGCTGCTGCTCGGCCCGGACGCCGCGCACGACAACCCGGGCACCGCACTGATGTGGGTGCTGTGGTGGCCGCTGATCCCGATCGTGTTCGTCTTCCTCGGCCGGTTCTGGTGCGCGGTGTGCCCGTTCGGCGCGCTGTCGGACCTCGTGCAGCGCGCCGTCGGCGCCAAGCGGCCGGTGCCCGTGTTCCTGAAGAAGTACGGCATCTGGATCATCGACGCGTCCTTCCTCGCCATCACCTGGAGCGACCACGTGTGGGGCGTCGTCGAGTCCCCCTGGGGCTCGGGGGTGCTGCTGCTCATCCTGACCACGCTCGTCATCGGATCGGGCGCGTTCTTCCAGCGACGGACGTTCTGCCGGTACGTGTGCTTCCTGGGCGGGATGGCCGGCAACTACGCCCGGGTCGGCATGCTCGAGCTACGCGCCGACAGCGCGATCTGCACGACCTGCAAGGCCCGCGCCGTTTGCTACAACGGCAACGACAAGGTCGCCGGCTGCCCCCTGTTCAGCTTCCCGCGCACGATGGACGACAGCGCGCACTGCAACCTGTGCGCCAACTGCATCAAGTCGTGCCCGAACGACGCCATCGAGCTCCGGGTCCGCAAGCCCGCGAGCGAGCTGTGGTTCATCGGCAAGCCCCAGCTCGAGCAGTCGTTCCTCGCGATGGCCATCATGGGCATCGTCCTGATCCAGAACATCACGATGCTGACCGTCTGGAACGACATCCTCGGCGCGATCGAGCGGACCACCGGCGTGACCAGCTACCCGGTCATCTTCACCGTCGCGTTCATCGTCGCCGTCGGGCTCCCGGTCGGGCTGCTCGCGCTCGCGTCCCGGTTCGCGGCCGCCCGCAACCTCGAGAGCCTCGTCACCAACTTCGCCCGCTTCGGCTACGCGCTGATCCCGCTGGACGTCGCCGGTCACATCGCGCACAACCTGTTCCACCTCCTGGCCGAGGGCAAGTCGGTGTTCTTCACGATCGCCAGCATGTTCGGGAACGCCATCCCCGGCGGCTCCATGGCCCTGGTCGGCAACGGCACGATCCACGTGCTCCAGTTCGCGCTGCTCGCCCTGGGTGTCGCCGGGTCCCTGTACACCGCGCGGCGCATCACGTACCGCCGCTACGCCACCGCGGCCCGACGACGCCGCACGCTGGCGCCCTACGTGACGATCATCTCCGGCCTCGGCGCGCTCAACGTGTACCTCTTCATGCTGCCCATGGCCATGCGGATGTGAACCGCTACCGGAACCAGCGCCGGCCGATCCCCTATACCGTCATCGGGCACCACCCGCCGTCTACAGGAGCCGATCCCCGTGAGCAACAGCCGCAACACCGAGCTGGCCGAGCGCCAGGCCCGCCTCGCTCGGGTCAAGGCCGACCAGAGGCGCTCGGAGCGCAAACGCACCTGGCTCATCGCCTCGGTCGTGGGTGTTATCGTGCTCGGCCTGGCCGGCACCACGGTCGCCATCGTGCGCAATGAGGGGGCAAAGAACACCGCGATCGCCTCGGACGCCAAGGGACCGATCAAGGGCGTCAAGACCTTCACGGGACTCGAGCGCAACCACGTCAAGGGCACCGTGCACTACGCCCAGAACCCGCCGACCGGCGGCAATCACGACGCTATTCCACAGAACTGCGGTTTCTACTCCGCCCCGATTCGCGACGAGAACGGCGTGCACTCCCTGGAGCACGGCGCGGTCTGGATCGCCCACGCCCCCAACCTCCCCGCCGACCAGCTCGATACGCTCCGCGCGTTCGCGAGCAAGAGCGACCACGTGCTCGTCAGCCCTCGGGACACCCTCCCCGCGCCGGTCGTGGCGAGTGCGTGGGGCGTTCAGCTCCAGCTCGACTCGGCCGACGACACGCGCCTGGCGGCATTCCTGCACACCTACGTGAACGGACCGACCACCCCGGAGCCCGGGGCCCCCTGCTCGGGCGGGGTCGGGACCCCGGGGTAGCCGACGCTCAATGGGACGGGCCGTGCTGCGCGGGCACCCCGGCCAGGCCGAGGAGAAGGCGAACGGCGTCGGACGTCATCGGCCGCGCCAGGTGGTACCCCTGCGCGGAGTTGATCCCGAGCCGCCGCACGAGCTCGAGGCCGGCTGAGTTCTCGATGCCCTCGGCGACGATGTTCAGGCCTTCACGGCGGCCGATGTCGACCGTCGCGGCCAACAGCTGCTGACTGCTCTCGCCGGGGTCGTTGACCAGCGCGCGGTCGATCTTGACGCCGTCGAGCGGGAGCGCGTGCAGCGCCTTGAAGGACGAGTAGCCGGTGCCGAAGTCGTCGAGCTCGATGCGGACCCCGATCGAGCGCAGGGAGCGCAGCACCTCGGTCGCCGCCTCGAGGTCCCTGATCACCGCGGTCTCGGTGATCTCCAGCACGAGCGCGTCGCCGCCGAGCCCGCGCTCGTCGAGCAGGGCGGAGACCTCGGCGGGCAACGATCGCTCGCCGGCCAGCTGGGCGGAGAGGTTCACCCGGACCGGGACGCCGATCCCCGCGGTGCGCCACGCCCGGACCTCGTCCAGGGCCTTGCACAGCGTGAGCCGCGTGAGCTGGCGGATGAGACCGGTCTGCTCGGCGAGCGGGATGAACTCCGACGGCGGGACGTCCCCGTCGTCCTGCCGGTGCCATCGCGCGAGCGCCTCGACGCCGACGATGTCCCCGGACTCGAGCGAGAACTCGGGCTGGAACGCGAGCTCGAGCCGGTCGCTCTCGATGACGAGCAGCAGCTCCGCGGCCAGCCCGGAGGCCCGGGCGACCCCAGCGATGTCGATCGGCCGGATGAGGGCCTCGCGGAGGCGGTGCGCCACGGCCGCGACGTCGTCGGCCTCCCGCAGCTCTCGCAGCACGACGGCGAACTCGTCCCCACCGAGCCGGGCCGCCGTGTCGTACTCGAAGGTGTTCGCGTGCAGGCGCCGACCGATCTTCTGGAGCACCAGGTCGCCCTTGTCGTGCCCGAGGGTGTCGTTGACCTGCTTGAACCCGTCCAGGTCGATCATCAGCACCGCGACCCGCGGGGCGCACGGCTCGGCCGCCGCGGCCACGGCCTCGTGCAGGGACTCCTCGAGGGGCCTTGCGGTTGGACAAGCCGGTCAGGTGGTCGAGCAGCGCCACCCGGCGCAGGGCGCCCTGCTGGCTGCGTACCACGACGAGGAAGAACGCGATGAGGCCGACGCCGATCGCGACCGCAGCGACGCCGACCCATGAGGGGATCAAGCTGGCTCGGGCGGTCGACCACTCCACGATCACCCAGTCGTTCGCGTTGGCCCTCGTGTGGGTCACCGAGCTGCGCGCAAGCCGCTGGCCCGCGGCATTGACCGCCGGAGCCGCGCCCGCGCCCGCGCCCGCGCCCGCGCCCGACAGCAGCGCTGCCCTGGACCCGAAGATGGGGAACGAGTCCTCCGGATCGGTCGCCGGCAACCTGACGCCGTCCTCGAGGGCGACGCGCCCGGTCGCCTGGTCGACCACCGCGACGTGGCGACTGGTCGTGCTGGTGGTGAGGTACTGCCGGAAGCTCTCCAGGTCGACCTCGAAGTGGACGATCAGCCGGCTGCCGTTCGCCTGGCGGATCCAGGTGGAGTTCGAGATGACCCGGCGTCTGGTGTCCTGCGAGACATACGGCGTCGCCTGGTAGACCTGCCCAGGACCCAGCGCGAGGGTCGGCGCGAAGAAGGGGTTCGTCGCCTCGTTCGTCGCCAGCTCAGCGACCGGAGCCGCAATGCCATGCGTGACCCGGCCAACCTCCACGCCGCGGTCATTGCTCAGGCAGGCCTCGCCGATGGCGCCCGGGTACAGGTCCTGCAGGTACGTCAGCCCCCGGTTGGCTTCGGCGTTGTCGATCACCTGGCCGGCCGGCGGGGCAAGGTCGGGTTTCTGTGCCAGCAGCAGATCGAGACTGCGCGCGCGTTCGAAGTAGGAGGTGAAGGCCAGCGCCACCTGGTCGGCGTCGTGCTGGGAGGTCCGGTCCTGCTGATTCTCCTGAGCGCTCGCCTAAGCAGCGGCGAGCAACCCGGCGGAGAGCAGCACGACGCCGACGAGCAGGGCGACGAACGGGCTCCGACGCATGACCACCTCTCCGCTCGCGGCACTCGTTGGACCTTCGACAGGTCCGTCCGACGCCTTGAGCGGTCGAGGAGCGATAGACGGGGTGAAGACCGCCGGCGCGCCCGTCTTTGCCCTAAATGCCGGTGACGGTGAGGCCGATCAGGGCGAGGTTGAGCAGCGCGACGATCACCACGATGGCGGTCATCGCCCACCGCATGATCGGGCGGTTCACGTTCGCCCCCATCAGGGCGCGGTCGCTCGTCAGGCGCAGCAGCGGGACGAGCGCGAACGGGATGCCGAAGCTCAGCACGACCTGGCTGATGACCAGCGCCCACGTCGGATCGACGCCGAAGCCGAGCAGCGCCAGAGCCGGGATGATCGTGATCACCCGGCGGGTCAGCAGCGGGATCCGGCGGTGGATCAGGCCCTGCATGATCGTCGCGCCCGCGTAGCAGCCGACCGACGTGGACGCGAGCCCGGACGCGAGGAGCCCGATCGCGAAGACCAGCCCGACGCCGGCGCCGAGCGCCGCGACCACCGCGGCGTGCGCACCCTCGATGGTGTCGGTCCCGGGAACGCCACGCAGGCTCGACGCCGCGAGCAGCAACATCGCGATGTTCACGACGCCGGCCACCCCGAGCGCCGTGACGACATCCCAGCGGGTGGCGCGCAGCAGGTGGACGTGTCCGTCGGGCTCGCGGGCCCCGCTGTGCCGATCCCGCGCGAGCGCGGAGTGCACGTAGATCGCGTGCGGCATCACGGTCGCTCCGAGCATGCTCGTGGCGAGCAGCAGGCTGTCCGTGCCGGCGAACCGCGGCACCAGGCCGGACATCACCGCCCCGGCGTCTGGCGGGTTGACCACGACACCCGTGACGAACCCGATCGCGATGATGACGAGCAGGGCGATGATCACTGCCTCGAACGGCCGCTGCCCGTACCGGCTCTGCACCACCAGCATCCCCATCGAGACGGTCCCGACGATGACGCCCCCGAGGAGCAGCGGGGTGCCGAACAGCAGGTAGAGGGCGATCGCCCCGCCGATGACCTCGGCCAGGTCGGTCGCCGCCGCCACGACCTCGGCCTGCGCCCAGTACGCGATCCGCGCCGGCTTGCGCAGCCGCTCACCGACGAGCTCCGGAAGGGTTCGACCGGTCACCAGGCCGAGCTTCGCCGACTGGTACTGCACCAGGACCGCCATCAGGTTCGCCATCACCAGCACCCACACCAGCAGGAAGCCGTAGCGCGCACCCGCGGTGAGGTTCGCCGCGACGTTGCCGGGGTCAACGTAGGCGATCGCAGCGACGAAGGCCGGCCCGAGCAGGGGAAAGACCCGGCGCTTGCGTGCGGTCGCGGTGAGGACTCCCGAGGTCACGTACAGCTCCCTCCTCGCGGCAAGACTTCGGTTGCCCGAACTTTCTTGTTAGTCAGTACAGCACACCGGCCCCGCCTGGGCGGGCTCAGTGCAGCGCTCTGTGCAGCCGGAGTGCAGTGAATGAGGGGTTTTGATGCACTTTCGCTGCACTGAGCCATGCACAGAGGCCGAGCAGGCAGACTGGCCGGTCGGCAGGTCAGCCTGCGGCGGGCCGGCGGG
>NZ_DATCNW010000422.1:0-8833 GCF_036565025.1 Pengzhenrongella sp. | reverse complement strand
TGCCATCCCGGCGAACCCGGCCAGTTCCCGAAGCTTGCCGTGGACGGCATTCCCGCCCGCGCCGCGCACGTCAAACATTGCCCGCACCGCCGTGCGCAGAGCCGCCATCGCGGCCGTGGCGCTGAGCAGCAGGACGACGACCGCGATCGCACCGGCGACGTTCAGCCCCGCGCTGACGACGAGGTCCTCAGGCTTGAGAAGGCCGTTCCCGTCGCCGGTGTCGATCAGTCCCGGCAGCGAGGTCGAGACGGTGGTGAGCAGGTCCTGGCGCAAGGCTGTGTTGCCACCAAGAACGGCCATGAAGACCGTGTAGCCGATCGTCAGACCGGCGAACACGGAGAACAGCGCGCTGTACGCGATCCCTCCGGTCAGCACTCCTCCGCCAGCTGCACCGAAGCGCGCATTGGCTCGCGCTGGCCGGGTCTGCTGCCACCACGCCAGCGCGGCCTTGACCCGTGCGGCGATCGCAGCGAGCCCACTCGGTCGGGCGACCGTCGGACCCGGCGTGCGATCAGGGCTCGCGGCCGCGGCGAGGTGCGCCGAACCTGCCCCGACAGGAACAGTGGCGTCGCTGGCGGGGGTGCGGTCTCTGGGCGGTTTCACCCCTCTGACCCTACGATCGGCTAACCGTCATGGCCACAATTCTGGCGCCAAAGTCTCGCGTCGCGGTTCTACGGGAAGTCCGCGCGTCTCGTCGCGATCTATCGGGCGTGCCGGTTCTCGAGCCGGAGCTCCCGGACCCGGCGCAGTCGCAGCGAGACGCGCCCACCGCCAGGTGCGCGCAGCGAGCGGGGTCGGGCAAAGCCCCATCGTCGCAACCGCCCAGCGCAGCCAGGACACCGCAGCAGCGAGCCCGCGAGGTCGGTCTGCGCCCGCGCCTCGTCGAGCACCACGATCACGGTCGGCTCCCTCTCGCATCAGGCCATTCTCGCGACCGGCCCGCAAGCGGGTAAGGGGCGAGTCGTGTTGCAGCCTGGGGCCGCGGCCGGCCGAGCGCAAGGAGTAGGACCGCCCGAACCCGAAGTGCCCAACCGAGCCGAATCGAGCATGATCACGCTGTTGACGCGACGAGCGCAACAACGCCGCCGACCAAGGCCGACCGGCCACCGTCACCAACAGTGACGCCAGAGGGCCTCCTCGTGGTCATCCACGGCGTCGCCCTACACCAGCGGTAGCCAGCACCCTCACCGGAGGGGTCGTCGAGATCGGCGGGCCGGCACCCGGGCGTCCACGACCGTGGAAAGGCGCGACAGTCAGCGTCACGCGGGGCAACCAGCGTGTCATGTCGGCGGTGACGGACGCAGACGGGAAGTTCACCGTCCATGTCCCACCCGGCGACTACAACCTTGCCGTGGTCGAGTACAACCTCGCCGGGGTGCAGGGGCCCAGCTGCGAGACCATCACGGTGCACGTGACGGGCGGGGGCGCCACTTCCCACGATCTGGCATGCCAACTCAGATAGCTCGCCCCGGGCCCAGAACGGCCGGATCGAAACGGAACGGATCCACTCCAGAGGACATGCAGACAGCCGCCGCGACGACGGCGAGTTGCGTCACCCCTCGCGACGATCGGCCGAGCGGACCCGAGGAATACAGACCACTTGATTAACGGCCACTTCCAGCATCAAGGGCCGCGTCGGCGCCATTCTGGCGCTCTCGGCCCTGCGATTCCTCCGCTACGCGAGTGGTGGGGTTCACGTCGCGGGAACACCTCAACTACCTCTCGGGCGAGGACCTCGACCGACTCCTTGGCTGCATGCCGGTTCCAGGTCGTATACCACGGCGGACCTGACAGGCCCGGTCGCTGGAGGAGGAGACCCGACCAGGAGTTGACCTTCAAGGTCATGAGGGCGTCACCGGAGATCAGGACGCGGTCACGGGTTCGAAAGTAGGACACGTGGCCGGGGGTGTGGCCAGGAGTAGGGACGCACTCCCAATCCGGCAGGCCTGGGACCCCAGCGCCCGGCTCGAACGCGCGCGCGACCTCGCTGAGACTGGACCTGGCGAGCACTGCCTCGCGCCGCCGCGTGCCCATCATGCGCATCAGCGGCAGGACGACGAAGCGATCGAGCGGGCCGGCACAGGCCTGCATTGCGGCGAAGTCTCCGGACGCGATAGGCAGCTCGTCCGGGTGCATGTAGACCTTGCAGTCCCAGATCCGCGCCAGTCTCAGCGCCGAGCCGGCGTCGATCGCGACCCACGAACCACCTGAGCGCACGAAGTAGACGGCGTTCTGCACGCGTCCCATCGGACCCAGGTAGTACACCTCCGGGGCGATCTCCTTCGCAACGGCGGTCTCACCACCCGCTGGGCGCCGCGTCATGACGCCGATTCAACCACCCCGTGGGCGGCAGGTCCGGTCGCCGCCGAACCCGCTGCGACTCGGGCGGTGACCATCCTCACGAGGGATCTCCCTCGTGGCTAGGCGCAGAGAGCTCCGATTCCAGCCGCTCGCGCCCCCGCTGGGCACCGGGCGGAAGATCCTCGAGGCCGCGGCGCAGGTCGCGCAGCCAGTCCAGCTCGGTGACGACGTGCCGGATGCCGTTCTCGAGCGTCGCGGTCGTCAGCAGTCGCTCGATCCCCGGTGGCCCGGTCAGGGCGGCCGTCGCGTCGTCCGCGAAGGCGCGCAACACCTTGAGCTGCGCCTGCGCAGCGACGATCCGTGCGTCGATGATCGCGCGCGTCTCGGCGACCGAGAGGCGGGCCGCGAAGAAGACCTTGACCAGGAACGGCTCCCGCGCGGTGTGCGGCTCCAACGGTGCGCGGAGCCAGTCGTCGAGCGCGGCGAGCCCGGCCGATGTGATGTGGTGCTCCTTGCGGTCCGGGCGCCCGTCCTGCGCGACGACGTCGACCTCCACCAGTCCGTCCCCGGCCAGCTGCCCGAGCGCCCGGTAGATCTGGGCCTGGTCCGCGGTCCAGAAGTGGCGGACGCTCGCGTCGAAGTACTTCTTGAGGTCGTACCCGCTGAGCGGACGCAGGGACAGGAACCCGAGGACTGCGTGACGGAGCGACATGCCGCAACTATATGCGACGAGACATATATAGGGCTGGTCCTAGCGGCGCTGGTTCACGCGGTAGTGACCCGGTCGCTCCCCCAACCGCGACTGAGTGCAGCGGTGATCTGTTCCGCGACCCCGCGGGCGTCCTCGCCCACCCCGAGCAGCAGGGAGGACCCCCGGGTGCGCAGGAAATGGACCCCCACGAAGTACAGCCCCGGGACGACCGAGCTCGCCCCGTCGCGGTGCAGCGGGAAGCCCAGCTCGTCGAACGCGTCGGAAACCTGGATCCAGCCCCGGTACGCCGGCCGGTAGCCCGCGGCCAGGATCACCGACCCGAAACCGTGCAGGTCCAGGTGGTCGCGTCCGACGGCGTCGAACGGCGCCGGGTCCGGCATCTCGGGGACGGGCAGCCCGCGCGCCTCCCGCCCTGCCCGGATCCGGCCCCTGAGCATCGCCCAGCGGTTGTCACCGAACTCCACCGAACCGGCGAGATCGTCGGCGAAATACGCCGTGAGGCCCTCGACCCCGAGCGATGTCGCGCCCGTCGATCCGGCGCGGAGCCCACGGCGCGCGCCCGCACGACGTGCCGCCCCGCGAGGTGCAGCTCCTCGGCGAGCTGACACCCGGTCTGGCCGCTGCCGACCACGACGACGCCGCCCGGCGGCAGCGTGCTCGGGTTGCGGTAGTCCGCGGCGTCGAGCACGGGCAGCCGCTCAGGCACCGAGGAGACCCAGTCCGGACGGTGCGCGCGCGGGTAGGCGCCCGTCGCGACAACCACGGCCCGCGCGCTGATCGCGCCGTCGTCGGTGCCCAGCGTGAGCGTCCCGTCGCCGCCCCGCCGCAGGGACCGGACCTGAACGCCCGTGCGCACGGGCGCCCCGAAGCCCGCCGCGTAGCGCTCGAGGTGGGCGACCACGTCGTCCCGCGGCAGATAGCCGTGCGGGTCGGCACCGTCGTACGCGCCGCCGGGCAACAGGATCGAGTCGTTCGGCGTGACCAGGCAGAAGCTGTCCCAGCGGCCGCGCCACGACGCCGCCACCGTGTCCCGTTCGAGCACGACGTGCGCGACGTCGGCCCGGGTGAGCTCGTGGCTCACCGCGAGCCCGGCCTGACCGGCCCCCACGACGACGACGTCGATCTCCCCGCCCACCTCACCGAGCGTTCTCGCCGACCGGGGGCGTGTCAAGGTCGCCGCGAGGCGTAACGTGCGTGCTCGCAGCGCAGCGAACCGATTCGACGTGGAGGACTGATGACGACCGTCGCAGTGACCGGAGCATTCGGTAAGGCAGGCCAGGCCGTCGTGGCCGAGCTGCTCGGCCATGGCTACACCGTGCTGGCGTCCGACGTCGTCGGTCCGGCGGGCGGCGACAGCCCCCTCGGCGTGGACATGATGCACGCGGATCTGACCGACTACGGGCAGGCGCTCGAGGCCCTCGCCGGGGCCGACGCCGTCGTGCACCTCGCGAACATCCCTTCCCCTGGCCGCGCGCCCGCCCCGCACACGTTCACCCAGAACACCACGATGAACGCCAACGTGTTCCTCGCGGCGCAGCGGCTCGGCCTCAAGCGAGTGGCGTGGGCGTCGAGCGAGACGACGCTCGGGCTGCCGTTCGACGTGCCGCCCCGGTACGCCCCGGTGGACGAGGAGCACTTCCCGCTCCCGACGTCGACGTACGCGCTGTCCAAGGTGGTCACCGAGCAGCTCGCCGCGCACATCTCGGCATGGTCCGGGATCCCGTTCGTCGGCCTGCGCCTGTCGAACATCTTCCGGCCCGAGGACTACGCGCGGGTCGCGGACTTCCAGGGCGACGCGCCGCTGCGCCGCTGGAACCTCTGGGGCTACATCGACGTGCGCGACGCGGCGACCGCGTTCCGGCTCGCGATCGAGGCCGACGTCACCGGCTCGCACAACGTGATCATCGCGGCGGCGGACACGATCATGGACCGCCCGTCGGCGGACCTGCTCGCCGAGGTCTTCCCCGGCGTCGCGCTGAGCCGCGAGATCGGGGAGCACGAGACGCTGCTCGCGATCCGCGGCGCCCGCGACCTGCTCGGCTACGTCCCCCAGCATTCGTGGCGCGACCACGCCTGACGGGTTGCCTCGACCCTCGTCGCAATTCTCCCCTTTCACCCTCGGGGCCCTGTTCCCCTGGCCGGGTCGTGCGGGTAGATTTCGGCCATGACGAATCGGACTCGCGTCCTGTCAGGTATTGCCTCGATCGTCATTGCCGGCTCGGGGGTGATCTCGGGCGCGTCGACCGCCATCGCCGACACCGCGCGTCCGGTGAGCACCTATGTCGCGCTGGGCGACTCCTTTGCGGCGGGGCAGGGCGCGGGAGACTATCTGGACGCCTGCCTGCGGAGCGAAAATGGGTATCCCGCGCTGCTCGATGCCGTGAAAGGCGTGAACCTGCTGCGCAATGCCAGCTGCAGCGGTGCCACGACGGGCGACGTCAATTCGACGCAGCTGTCCGCGCTGAACAGAGGAACGACTCTGGTGACCCTGACCGTCGGTGGCAATGATCTGAACGTCGTGGGGGTCGCGGCCGCGTGCACCGCACCCGTTCCGGTGAATTGTTCAGCCGCCATCGCCGCGGCCTCCGCGTTGTTGAGCTCCGGCGAGCTCGCGGCCCGCCTCGGCACGAGTGTCGCCGGCATCGCCGCGGCCGCCCCGAACGCGCGGACCCTGGTCACCGGGTACCCGTACCTTCTTGCGCCGGCGGCGGCCGGCGACCCGAACGCCGCGATGGTCACGGCGATCAACACCGCGACCGGGGCCCTGAACGCCACGATCGCCGCCGTGGCCGGCCAGGCCCGGGCCGCCGGGGCGAACGTCCGCTACGTCGACGTGACCGGGGCCTTCGCGGGCCATGGCATCGGCAGCGCGGAGCCGTGGATCAACCTCACGGGGCCAGACAGCTTCCACCCGACGGCGGCCGGGTACCGCGCGTACGCGTCGGCCCTCGTGGCGGACCTGTAGGCGATCGAAGAGTCCTGCCGGGTCCGCTGCCCCCTCAGCGGCGACGCACGATCACGACTGGGACGTCACCGCGAGAGCGTCGATCTCCACCAGCATGACCTCGTGCGGCAGGTCGACGAACACGGTCGTGCGGGTCGGCAGGGCTCCGCTTGGCACGTTCTGGCGGACGAACTCGCCGTACACGTCGTTCATGGCCGCGAAGTCGTCGCGCGTGGTCAGGTAGACGCGGAACATCAGCACGTCCTCCACGGACGAGCCGCCCGCGACCAGGATCGCCTTGATGTTCTCGAGCGTCCGCCGGGTCTGCACCCGCACGTCACCGGCACCGATGTACTCGTTCGTGGCGGGGTCCATCGGCCCCTGTCCGGAGACCTGGAAGAGCCCGCCCTTCTTGATCCCCTGCGAGAACACGTGCGCCGGGGCGGGCGCGTCCTTCGTCAGCACGACCGTCTTCTCAATCATTCGGGTGACCCTTCGGTGTTGACCCAGCCCAGGTCCGCGGAGATGGCCCTGGTGCCGGCTTTCAGTTCGGGCAAGAGCGTCAGCAGGTCGTCGTAGCCGAGCAGGACGACCGGCACGGAGATGGAGGCCGCGGCGATGACCCGGCCCCCGGCGTCCCTGATCGGTGCCGCGATGCAGTGCACGAAGGACTCGTGCTCGGCGTTGTCATGCGCCCAGCCCTGCTCCTTCACCATCGCGAGCTCGGCGAGCAGCGCACCGGGGGTGGTCAGGGTGTTGGGCGTGAGCCGGACGTAGTCGATCCCGTCCGCGATGGACTGCTGCCTGCTCAGCGGCAGGTCGGCCAGCAGCACCTTCGCGACCGCCGCGGACTGCAGCGCGGCCGTGAGCCCGATGCGGGAGTACATCCGCACCGGGTGGTGCGACTCGACCTTGTCGATGTACACGACCTCGTCGCCCTCGAGGACGGCCAGGTGCACGGTATGTCCCGTCCGCGCATTGATCTCGTCGAGACGATCCCGGGCCGTCGACCGGATATCCCGCTGCTCGAGGGCTTTGAACGAAAGCTCGAAGAATCTCGATCCGAGACGGAATCTTTGCGTGTCGTCGCGAACGACGAACCGCTTCTCCTCGAGCACGCGGAGCTGGCGCATGATCGTCGTCTTGTGGACCGATGCCTTGGTTGCGAGTTCGTCCAATGTCGCCGGGCGGTCGGCAATCTCTGCCAACAGGTCGAGCGCGCGCCCCAGGCTCTGACTCACAAACCCCCCATTATTGTTTCGATATTGTTTCGGGCCTTGGCGTCGTTTTGACTGGAGAAGACGGGTCATGTTAGACACATCCCCAACACCTTTGCAACCCGCGTTGCAGCATGTGCAACGCAGCGTCATTGCTTGTGTCGTCGAAGGAGACCGGACCACCTGTGAACACTCCCGAACCAGATCTGGGTACAGCGGCGATCGACGAAGATTCGCTGGCACGACTGGCAGATGTGGTGGTCGGCTGGCGAGACAAGGCGGTGCCCGCCGGCGCGGCAGGAAAGACCGTTCGGGAATTCCTTGCCGCGGGCAACCGGCTCGCGGACCTGCAGACCCCCCTGCTGACCCTGGACGCGGGCGCGATCCGAGCGAACCTGGACCACCTCGCCGCGTGGTGCGCGCAGCGCGGGATCCTGCTGGCCCCGCACGGCAAGACGACCATGGCGCCGCAGCTGTGGTCCGAGCAGCTGCACCGAGGTGCCTGGGGCATCACGTTGGCCAACTTCGCCCAGTTGCGGGTCGCCCGTACCTTCGGGGTGAACCGGCTCCTGCTCGCGAACAGCCTGACCGATCCGCGGGCCATCGAGTGGGTCGCCGCGGAACAGTCCGACGGGGCCCGGATCCTCTCCTGGGTCGACTCGGTCCAGACGGTCGAGGTCATCGAGCGAGCGCTGGCCGCACGAGCCGAGCCGGCCGTGCTGGACGTCCTGGTGGAGGTCGGCGGCGTCGGCGGACGGACCGGGGCACGCGGGTTCGCGGCGGCGCTCGAGGTGGCCCGCGCGGTCGCGGCGTCGGACGTGCTGCGCCTGGTCGGCGTCGCCGGATACGAGGGCTCGCTCGCGCACAGCGCGACCGACGACGCCCTGGCGCGGGTCGACGACTACCTCCGGGTGCTGGCCGCGGTGCACCGCGAACTGCTGGCCGAGGACCTCTACGGCGACGGCGCGGACGTGATCCTGACCGCCGGCGGCAGCGCCTACTTCGACAACGTCGCCGACGTGCTCGGCCCGTGCATCACGAGCGGGTCGGCGGCGAGTGGCGGGCGCAGGGTCGACGTCGTCATCCGCAGCGGCTCCTACGTCATTCACGACGACGGCTTCTACCGCGAGATCTCCCCGTTCTCGCGGCACGGGGACGAGCCCTTCCGCACCGGGATGCACGGCTGGGCGCGGGTCGTCTCGAGCCCCGAGCCGGGCCTGGCCATCCTGGACGCCGGCAAGCGGGACCTGCCCGTGGACGAGGGCCTGCCGATCCCCCGCGCGATCGGCCGCGCGCTCGGCGGACCGATGTCCCCGCTGGTCGCCGCGTCGATCACCGCCGTCAACGACCAGCACTGCTACCTGAGCTTCGATCCGCGGACCACCGAGGTCCACCTCGGGGACGTCGTCCGGCTGGGGCTCTCCCATCCCTGCACGGCCCTGGACAAGTGGACGCTGATCCCGGTCCTCGCCGACACGGTCGACGACCAGCGCGTCGTCGACCTCGTCCACACCTTCTTCTAGGTGGCTGGTGTCGAGCGGGTGTTCCTGGGCGGGATTTGGCTCGGCGGGGTTGATGAGGGGTTCGTCGGGGCGGTGAGCGGGTTTCGCTCTTGGTCGCCCGGTGGCGCGGTTCGGGCCCGGTGAGGAGCCCCTGGGC
>NZ_DATCNW010000421.1:0-5988 GCF_036565025.1 Pengzhenrongella sp. | reverse complement strand
CCCCTGCCCCTGCCCCTGACCTTGCCCCTGCCGACTCGAACTCCTCGGCGAAGCGGGTGTGGAACCGGGCCCGCTCCCCCGGCAGCAGGTCGCTGCCGACGGCCTCCCGGACGAGGGCGTGCCGGAAGGCGTAGCTCTGCTCGTCGACCACGAGCACGTTCGCGCCGACGGCCTCGCGGGCAGCCGCCTCGAGCTCGTCGGCGCTGCCCGTGAAGACGGTCGCGAGCAGGTCGTGCGGCACCCGCACCCCGCCGACGGCGATCAGCCGGAGCACCTGTTGCGTCGGTTCGGTCAGCCGCTCGTAGCGCGCCAGGAGCAGGTCGCGCAGCGTCTCGGGGAGGGCCGCGCCGAGGCGCGTCTCCTCGAGCCCGAGAAGCTCCTCGACGAAGAACGGCACCCCCTCGCTGCGCTCGTAGACCCGGTCCAAGACACCCGCGTCGGGCACCAAGCCGAGGATCGCCTCGGCGAGGTCGCGGACCTCCGCCCGGGGCAGCCGGCCGAGCTCCACCCGGACGATGCGACGGCCACGCTCGAGGCTGGTCAGGAACGCGCGCAGCGGGTGACCGCGCGGCACGTCGTCGGTGCGATAGCTGAGCAGGACCATGACGCGCCCGCGGGTCATTGTGCGCAGCACGAACTGCAGGACCTTCAGGGTCGCGTCGTCGGCCCACTGGACGTCCTCGACGACCACCACCAGGGGTGTGCGCCGGGAGACCGCCTCGAGCGTGCTCGTCAGCGCCTCGTGCAAGTGGTTCAGGTCGCCGACCGCCTGGGGCGGCATGGGACCGAGCTCCGGGAGCAGCACGCGCAACGGGTCCCCGCCCGGTCCTGCCGCCGCGAGGAACCCGTCGAGCCCGAGCTCGGCGACGAGGCCGCGCAGCACGCTCGTGACCGGGGCGAACGGTGGACCCGCGTCGCCGAGGTCCACGCACTGGCCGGTCAGCACGAGGGCCGAGGTGGCGGCCTGCGACGTGAACTCGCGCAGCAGCCGGGTCTTCCCGATCCCCGCTTCCCCACCGACGACGACGCCGCGAGTGGTCCCGCCCAGCGCGTCGCCCAGAACCTTCCGCAGGCCCTCGAGATCGACGTCGCGGCCGATCATCGTGGCGCTCGAGGCGGGCGTGCTCACGCCCTCATGGTCCCATGGGCGCCGACACGCCCATCGGCTGCGACGCGGTCGCGGGCCCGGCGGCGAGTGAGCAGTCCGACGGTCCGGCGCGTCGCGCCGAGCGCGGCCCGCAACCGGTGCCGGGGCGGCAGGAACCTGCTCTCGTCCACCCGGAGCCGCCGGGCCGCCTCGAGCTCGGCCCGCTCCACCAGCTCGCGGTGCCGGGTGATCACGGCGTTCTCCAGTCCGATCTGCATGGCTGATCCCTCCTCGATGTCCCCGCGGCCTGTCGTCCATCGTGGTTTCTGAGTGGCCCGGGGGACATCGGGAGAACGCCCTATCTTTCGCGACGGTCACCGACCTCAGGGCGCGCAAACTGCGTACATCCGAGCCGACTGCGCACATCGGATGTACGCAGCCGGCACCGATGTGCGCGGTCCTTTGCAGAAAACGGGTGCCATCGGGAGCGGAGCGGGGACCGGGCGTTGGGTCAGCGGTCGGGGTTGACCACCTGGGCCGATCCGCCGCCGCGACGGCTGGTCTCCGCCGCGGCCTCGAAGCGACCGCCGTCGAGCGCGATCGCGGTGGCGGCGCCGAGCTCCGGGACGGAGGTGAGCGTGTGTCCCATCGCGGTCAGCGCCGCACCCTGTGGACCGTTCACGATCGCGGGCTCGGCCTCGGTCCTGGCCCCGTTGCGCGACGAGATGCGCGGCGCGGCGATGGCGTCGACCAGGTCCAGGTCGCGGTCGAGGTACTCGGTGAGGACCTGCGCGACCGTCGTGATGATCGTTGCGCCACCGGGCGAGCCCACGGCCAGCACCGGCGTGCCCTTGTCGAGCACGATCGTCGGCGACATCGACGAGCGGGGGCGCTTGCCCGCACCCGGCAGGTTCGGGTCCGGCACTCCCGGGGTCACCGGGGTGAAGTTGAAGTCCGTCAGCTCGTTGTTCAGCAGGAACCCGTACCCCGGGACGGTGATCCCCGATCCGCCGGTCTGCTCGATCGTCAGGGTGTACGACGCCACGTTGCCCCAGCGATCGGCGACCGTGAGGTTGGTGGTGCCGTGGTCGTCGCGCGTGGGCGCCGCGCCGGCACCCGCCGGTTCGCAGGTGTAGGAACCGTCGGGCTGGCCGGCCGGGATCGGGCGGGCGTGCGCCTTCGCGGCGTCGAACAGCTGGCATGCGCGCTCGTCGGCGAACCCCTGGGAGAGCAGCTCGTTCGTCGGCACGCCCGGGACGTCACCGACCCACCGGTTGCGGTCGGCGAACGCCGTGGCGGTGGACTCGGCGAAGCGGTGCAGGTACTGCGTCTCGGACGCCCTCGCCACGGGCTCCCCGGTGCGCTGGTCGTAGGCCTCGAGCAGGTTCAGCGCCTCGCCGACCGCGATCCCGCCGGAGGACGGCACGGGCATTCCGTCGACGTCGAGGCCGCGGTAGTCCGCCACGGTCGGCGCCTTGACCGGTGCGCGGTAGCGAGCCAGGTCGGCCGTGGTGATCTGCCCGGGGTACACGCTCACGCCGGCGGCGGTGGCCGGCTTGCGGGCCGCGTCGACGACGGCGGCGCCCAACGGGCCGCGGTACAGCGAGCTCACCCCGCCCGTGCGCAGCTCGCGGTAGGCCCGGGCCAGGTCCGGGTTGCGGAACACGCTGCCGACCGCGGGCGCCTGGCCGTCCGGCAGGAACACCTTGGCGGTCGCGGGGAACTTCGCGAAGCGCGCCGCGTTGTCGGCGGTCTGCTGGTGGAACGTGGTGTCGACGACGAACCCGCGACGAGCCACCTCCTCGGCGGGCTTGAGCAGCGACGCCAGCGGGGCACTCCCCCAGCGGTGGACCGCCTCGTCCCAGAGCGCCGGCGTGCCGGGTACCCCGACCGACAGGCCCGAGCTCACGACAGTGGCGAAGTCGAGCGCCGCGCCGTCCGAACCGGTGAACGTGGTGGGCGTGAACGTGGCCGGCGCCGCCTCCCGGCCGTCGATGGTCTGCACCCGACCGCTGCGGGCGTCGTAGTACACGAGGAACCCGCCGCCGCCGATCCCGGCGGAGTACGGCTCGGTCACGCCCAGGGCCGCGGCCGTGGCCACCGCGGCGTCGGCTGCGTTGCCACCCTTGCGGAGCACGTCGATGCCGACCTGGGTGGCGACGGCGTCGACGCTCGACACGGCTCCGCCGCCGCCCGTCATCACCGGCACCTTGGGTTCCGCCGGCTGCACGGGAGGTGGAGCTTGGCTCACGGTCCGCGGGACCGCTGCGGCGGCCGATCCGATCACCCCGGCCCCGAGCGCCGCGCCGGTCACCATGGCGACGCCGACGACGACTGCGGACAGGCGGGGGCGGTGGTGCATGGGGTACTCCTCGGATCGGGGTAGCGGCCGGGGTGAGGCTAGCCGTCTTTTGTTTCGCCGCGTGACCGCGGTCACCTGGCGAGGCGACATCCGTGAACCGACCGCGGGGACCTCTCATCGCGCTCCTCCTCGTGCCGATGTGCCACGTGACAACCACCACCCGGTGGACCCGAGGGATCGGATGCGCTGTGGCTCGCGAGACGACTGCGCTGCCGAGGGGCTTCGTCGCCGCAGCGGGCACCCTGGCCGTCGCCCTGCTGGCACTGAGCGTGGTGATCTTTGCCCGGCCGTTCGGCACCGCCGGCGATGTCGCGGCCGTCGACCTGATCGAGACGGGGTTCCCGCTCGCCGGTGCGGCGGGCTGCGCGGTCGCCGTCTCGCGCAACAATGGTCGGCTGCGCCGGGCTTGGGTGTGCCTGATGCTGGCCTGTGCGTCCTGGGGCGTAGGCCAGGCGATCTGGACCGTGTACGAGGTCGGCCTGGGGCACGAGACCCCCTTCCCCTCGCTCGCAGACGTGGGGTACCTGGGGTTCGCGGTCGCTGCGGTGCCCGCGCTCTGGCTGCTCCCCTCGCGGTCGCACGCGGGCGACAACCGCCGACGGCTGCTGGACGGGCTCACCGCAGCCTGCGCGGTCACGCTGATCTCGTGGGCCACGGTGCTCGGGCCGGCTGTGCGGGCCGGCGGACAGTCCCGATTCGCGCTGGCGGTCTCGGTGGCCTACCCGATCAGCGACATCCTGATCCTGACCGTTGCGCTCCTCGCGCTCGCCCAGGGCAGCCGGCACCGGGTCTCCCTGATCGTGGTCAGCCTGGGGATGTGCGCGATGGCGGTCTCGGACGGTGGGTTCGCCTACCTGGCAGCGCTCGACGCCTACGCGGCGGGCAGTCCCGTCGACCTGGGCTGGAGCATCGCGTTCGTCGCGTTCGCGCTCGGCGGGATGCTCTCGAGTGAACCGGACGAGGTGAGCCGCGGCGACGGACGAACCGTCGTCTCGGCCAGCGTGCTGCCCTACGTACCGGTGGCGGTGGCGGCAGTGGTTGTGCTGAGCCACTACATCGTCAACGGCACGTTCGACAGCGGGTCCGTCACCCTGACCTGCGTGCTCGTCGCGCTGGTCCTCGCGCGGCAGTACGCGACCGTGCGGGACAACCAGGTGCTCACCCGCACCCTCACCCTGCGCGAGGCAGAGCTGCGGCACCGGGCGTTCCACGACGGGCTCACCGGCCTGGCCAACCGGACGCTCTTCACGGACCGGGTCGCGCACGCGCTCGAGCTGCACCTGCGCGACCGTCGTCCGGTCAGCGTCGCGTTCATCGACCTCGACGGCTTCAAGGGGATCAACGACACGCTCGGGCACGCCGCCGGGGACGAGATCCTGGTCCAGGTCGCGGAGCGACTGCGCCTCGCCGTGCGAGGCGCCGACACCCTCGCCCGGTTCGGCGGTGACGAGTTCGCCCTGTTGATGGAGCACGGACACAATCCCGCGGTGGTGGCTCGCACGCTCGTGGACTCCCTGCGAGCGCCGTTCGACCTGCGCGGTCGGTCCGTCGCGGTCTCGGCGAGCGTCGGCGTCGCGAGCGTGAGAGACGACGAGCCGGGGACCAGCGTGCAGAACCTGCTCAGCCGGGCAGACGTGGCGATGTACGCGGTCAAGCGCAGCGGACGTAACAACTTCCGCCTGCACACGCCCGACCTGCGTCTCGCGATGGTGGACGACCTCGAGCTGAGCCAGGCGCTCGCCGAGGCGCTCGCCGCGGGGGCGATCCGGGCCGAGTTCCAGCCGATCGTAAACCTGCGAACCGGGTCGCTGATCGGCTACGAGGCGCTGGCCCGGTGGACGCACCAGGGACAGCAGATCCCGCCGGAGGTGTTCGTGCCCGTGGCCGAACGGGTGGGGCTGGTCGCCACGCTGACCTCGCTGATGCTGGACCACGCGTGCGCGCAGCTCGAGCAGTGGTCGACCGAGCTCGGCTTCTCGGCGCTGACGGTCAGCGTGAACGTCAGCCGGCAGGAGCTCGGGGACGCCTCGCTGCCCCAGCGGGTGCTGTCCGCGCTCGACACCCACCGGCTGTCGGCCGACCGGCTGACGCTCGAGGTCACCGAGTCCGCGCTGGTCCGCGACCCGGCGGCGGCGCACGCCGCGTTCGCGACCCTGCGCGAGCTCGGCGTGTCCATCTCGCTGGACGACTTCGGCACCGGCTACAGCGGGTTCGCCCAGCTGATCGGCGTGCCGATGGACTCCGTGAAGCTCGACCAGCGCTTCATCGCGGAGATCGACACCGACCCGTACAGCAAGCGGCTGCTCGAGGGCGTCATCTCGCTGACCCACCACCTCGGCCTGCGCGTCATCGCCGAAGGGGTCGAACGGCCCGAGCAGCTCGACGTGCTGCGCGCCCTGGACTGCGACGAGGTCCAGGGCTTCCTGGTCGGCCGCCCGCTCGACGCACGGAACCTCGACGCGCTGACAGGCGCGGCCCCCACAACCGCAACGTCCGAGCGTTGACGTCCTATAGGACGTCAACGCTCGGACGTTGCGGG
>NZ_DATCNW010000420.1:0-9871 GCF_036565025.1 Pengzhenrongella sp. | reverse complement strand
TGCCATCCCGGCGAACCCGGCCAGTTCCCGAAGCTTGCCGTGGACGGCATTCCCGCCCGCGCCGCGCACGTCAAACATTGCCCGCACCGCCGTGCGCAGAGCCGCCATCGCGGCCGTGGCGCTGAGCAGCAGGACGACGACTGCGATCACACCAGCGACGTTCAGCCCCGTGCTGACCACGAGGTCCTCAGGCTTGAGCAGGCCGTTCCCGTCACCAGTGTCGATCAGTCCCGGCAGCGAGGTCGAGAGGGTGGTGAGCAGGTCCTGACGCAGGCCCGCGTTGCCGCCAAGAACTGCCATGAAGACCGTGTAGCCGATCGTCAGGCCGGCGAACACGGAAAACAGCGCGCTGTACGCGATCCCGCCGGTCAGCACTCCTCCGCCCGCCGCACCGAAGCGCGCATTGGCTCGCGCTGGCCGGGTCTGCTGCCACCACGCCAGCACGGCCTTGACCCGTGCCGCCATGGTCGCCGGCCCGCTCGGCCGAGCAACGGCCGGACCCGGCGCGGCATCAGGGCCCGTGGCTGCGGCGACGTGCGCCGAACCTGCCCCGATCGGGGCCGTGGCGTCGCTCGCGGGGATGCTGTCTCTAGGCGGCCTCACCCGGTGACCCTACGATCTGCTGACCTGCATGGCCATACCGCCGGTACCACCGACTTGCAGCGCTGCCGGAACTCCGCAAGCCTCGCTGCGATCTATGGGGCGTGCCGGTTATCGCGCCGGAGCTCCAGGTCGTTCATGACGATTGCCGCGAGGTCTTCGAGCGTCTCGACGTCCTGGGTGTCGAGCGTGCGCGGCTCGCGGTCCAGGATGCATAGGGTCCCCAAGTTGAAGCCGTCACGGGTGCGCAGCGGGATGCCCGCATAGAACCGAAGCCCGAATTCGCCCGCCACCAACGGGTTCGACAGCGCGCGCACATCGACTGCGGCATCCTCGATGATCCATGGGTCGTCGTGCAGGATGGCCGACGCACACAGGCCCGCATCGCGATCGAGTTCGTCAAACTCGAGCCCGTGGTGGGACTTGAACCAGATGCGGTCGTGATCGACCACGCTCACGATCGCGATCGGCACGGAGAACAGCCGGGCGGCAAGCGCAGTGATCCGGTCGAAGGCACCGTCCGGCGGGCTGTCCAGGATGTCGTACCGCTGCACCGCAGCCATCCTCGCGGGCTCGTTCTCCGGGATGATCGACTGGGTGGCGCGACGACGGCCCTTGCCCGCGGCGGTGATCTCCCGGAGGGCCAGGGCGGTCTCGCTCGCCGTGGGCCGGGCGCTGGGATCGGTCGCTGTCATCGCCTCGAGCAGCCGGGTCCATCGGGGGTCGAGCCCGGTGGGGAGGGCCGGGCTGTGCATCAACCGCGCGAGCGCGCTCTGCAAGGGCGCCCCCGGATAGGCCACGACCCCGGTGAGGCACTCAACCAGGACGAGACCGAGGGAGTAGATGTCGCTCGGCGGTCCGAGCGGCTCCCCCCTTGCCTGCTCTGGGCTGACATAGGCCGCCGTACCGGAAAGGCCACCGTCACTGTCAGCGACGAGGGTGCCTTCCATGCTCATCGCGATCCCGAAGTCGGTGAGCTTGGCCCGCACCCGGTCGGTGTCGTTGGCGTAGTCGAACATCATGATGTTCGACGGTTTGATGTCGCGGTGGACCACTCCTTGGTCATGGACGTAGTCGAGACCCTCTGCGATGTCGATGCCGATCTGCCCGACGTCGTGCGGGGTCATCGCCCCATCCAGGAGCCGGCTTCGCAGATCGGCGCCATCGATGAGCTCCATGACGAGGTAGATCCGCGGCCTATCCGGGTCCGACTGATCGGAACCGGCATCGAGGAGGGTCACAACGTTCTGGTGGTTCAGGTCAGTGAGGAGCCTGACCTCGTCGTCGGGCTGCACCTCGCCCTCGCCCTCGCCCTCGTTCGCGGTCGTGGTCGCGGTCGCGGTCGCGGTCGCGGTCGACGTCGACGTCGCCAGAATCTTGACCGCGACGTCCCGACCGAGCGATTCGTCCCGAGCTCGGTGAACAGTTCCCATCGACCCTCGTCCGATCTGCTCACCGAGGCGATACCGCCCACCCAGAACACCATCCGTTGCCGTGCCCGCGATCGCTTCCGACACGTGATTCACTTTCTCGATTGAGCACTGGCAAGAGGAGGAACTGAGGGCGAAGGGTTGTGCTGGTCGTCCTCGTCCTCGTCGCCGCCGCGGATGACGGTGAGCGACCGGCGCAGGGCGGTCACCACGGACCCGGTGATCAACAGGTCCGAGTGGGACGTTGCGTCGGCAGGCGGGTGTGCGAGGAGCGTGGCGCAAAGGTTGTCGACGGAGTCGGCGACTGTTGTGGTGACCTCCTTGTCGCATCTGCCCGCGGTCACCACCCGCACCGCAGCGGCAAGAGCTCGCAGCGCCTGGGCTGTCTGGAGCGTGATCTGGTGGGTCGGGCCGAGTGATCCGCCGCCGGAACTGTGGTCGTCGAGGAGAAGGCCGAGGTAGTGGACGAGGAACCCGAACTGCTCGAGCGCCTGCGCCTGGCGGTGCAGGTCCCGCAACGTCTCACGTTGGTTCCGCGCGCGCCGGTTCGCGTCCGCCGCCTCGCCGGACTCCCGCACGGCGGAGCGCATCTCTCCGAGCAGTTGGTCCAAGTGCCGCTGGCTCGACCGTTCGGTGCGTTCGCCGGCATCGACTTGAGGTCCGTAGGAGTCGGCGAGCGCATCCAGCTCGCAGGCGACGGTATCGCGCAAGTGGGTGAGGGAGTGCGCGGAGCGCTCCAGCGGGAGGGCAGGCAGGATCATGTTCACCACGACAGCGAAAACCGCGCCCATCAGGGTCAGACCTGCGAACGCGAGCACATAGTTCTGCTTGTCGTAACTGCCGACTACAAGCGTGAGCAGCGCCGACGTCGGCACCCAGCCCTGGGATCCCAGCCATCGCATTCCTCCGACGAGGATCCCGACCACGACCACCAGCGCGACCGTCAGGAAGTTGACGCCAAACACGGAATCCGTCAACAGGGCGATGGTCGCGCCCAGCACGATGCCCGCCACGTTGCGTGCCGCCTCGGTCGCCGATCGGTGCACGGTCGGGTGGATCGCGATGACCGCTCCCAAGGGGGCGTAGCAGGCGTAGGTGGCGATGTCGTCGGGAAGCAGCCGGGCAGCCACGAACCACGCGGCGGAGGCCGCAAACGCGCCCTTGAGCGCAAGCTGAACGCGAACGTGCCGCACCCCGCGGTGCGCCCAGCTCAACGAGGCGAGGGCCGGACTGCGCATGTTCCTCCGAACATCGTGGCGACCCCCGCCGCACCAGTATCACTGAGTCTGAGTTCACATCTCGCACGCGGGGCGAAATGACCGCCTCCCGACGAGGATCGTGACCAGGGTGGAAGTGCCGTGCTTGCCCGGTTCGACACGGGACTGTGCGGCCGGTCGACAGAGCCCACAGGCCCTTGGATTTCGTTCGACACGACGACGTGGTCCTTCGCGGGGAACCCCAGGGTTCCACGCCGACGCGATACGCACTGTTGAAGCCAACCTGACGGGGGACGGGGTTTGCAGCACTGGAAGTGGCTCGTCCAAGACGATCTTTGATACAGTTATTAAACACGTATGACCACTCGTCGACTAACGTCCGCGCACGCGAATCGATAGCGTTCCCTGCGACGGTTGTCGAACACGACCCCGGCTCGTCGCGGCGCTGTTGGAACAGCCTGTCCGGCCCCCGCGTCGCAAAGCCGTGCACCACCCGCGTCGGGTGAACCGGTTCACCAAAACCAGGAGAGCTGATGAACGAGTCTGCTGCTGGCTCCGTGGAGGTCGCGGGCCTTGCGCTCGGCACTCACCGAAAGGAGGACGTGGCATGAACCGCGATTCAAACGTCGACCCCGACGCATCCGTGGGTGAGCTGATGACCCGGCTGTCCGAGCAGACCGCGCGCCTCGTGCGCCAGGAACTCATGCTCGCTCAAGCGGAACTGAAGAGCAGCGCCAAGCACGCTGGCATCGGCGCCGGCGTCTTCGGCGCCTCCCTCGTCCTGGTGCGGCTCGGTGTCGTCGCGCTCGTCGCCACGGCCGTCATCGCGCTAGACCTGGTACTGCCACTGTGGGCCGCGGCCCTGATCGTGACAGTGGCACTCTTCGCCGCTGCCGCCGTCGGCGTCGCAGTCGGCAAGACGCAAGTTCAACAGGTCGCTCCGCCCCCCGAACACGCCGTCGAGAGCATCAAGGACGACATCGAAGCAGTCAAGGAGGCTATTCACCATGACCCCGACCAGTGACCCGAACACGCCCCTGCCCGGCAGAGATTCGAGCGCCGCGGAGATTCAGCACGGCATCGACAACACCCGCAACGAGCTCGCACACACCGTCGATGAGCTCTCGCGAAAGTTCGACGTGAAGTCCCGGACCCGGGCCAAGCTCCAGGACATCAAGCAAGGCGCCCTCGACACGGCTCGCTCGGCGCGAGAGAGCAGCAGGAACATGCTCAATCGCGTCGAGCAGTCGACGCGCGACGCGAACGGTCACCTCCGACTCGGGGTCTCGGTGTTCCTGGCGATCACCGTCGCCGCGATCCCGTTGGCTATCGTCGCGGTGCGCAGGCGCCAGCGCTAGACAAGCGCCCGCTCAAAGTCCAGACCGATCGCGACACACGTTCACCGCCAACTTGACCCACGCGAGGGAAGCTTCCCGATGACGACTCACGAAGAGACCAGCAAGTCCGCGAAAGTTCTGTACAGACCCGTCGGAATGGTCAGCTCGGTCGTCGGTGGGCTGCTTGCTTCAATGATTTTCCGCAAGTTCTGGCAGCGCACCGCGCCCGGCGACCAGTCCGACCCGCCCACGGCGTTGAACACCGAGTACCCGCTCCGACAGATCCTCATCGCTGCTGTCATCCAAGGTGCGCTGTACTCGCTGGTCAAGACCGTCATCGACCGCGCCGGCGCACGCATGTTCCAGCGTTGGACCGGGGAATGGCCCGGGAACTAATCCCAGCCGCCGGACAACCGCTGAATCAGCCGTCGCGGGTGCGATCAGGGGGTGAACCTGGGGTAGCCCGGCCGTTGCTACTCGCACCAGTCCAGTACGCAAGGGCGCCAGTAACACCCGACGGCCCTCGACGCCGTTCTCATCGATGATCTCCCCGTGGCGCGCAGCGTCGACTGGCGGGTCAAACCTGAGGAATCGTGGGTCTGTCGATCGGTGGACGGTCACGTTGTAACCCATCCGCCGAATTGCCCTGGCTCTACCGAGCAATCTGCTACATCGTAGAAAAGCATAGCCCTACGTATTGACACCTGCCCAGCTTGCGGTATTCACTGAGAGATACACCGTAGAACTATGGTGGTGATATCGGCCTCTAATTACTTCAGCGGTAGCGTCGCCAGCAACCGGGCGCCCGCTCCGAGCCTTAGCCAGCAGGGAGTCGTCGTGATCATCCTGGGTATCGTCCTGTTCATCGTCGGGCTCGTCGCCCACATCGCCGTCCTGGAGACCATTGGCGTGATACTCGTCGCCGTCGGACTCGTCCTCGCGCTCCTCGGACGCGCCGGCCGTGCCGTCGGCGGTCGCCGTCATTACTGGTGACCGCACCTGATCCGTTCCTCAACCCCGTGGGGCCGCGCGACCCGTCAACGGATCAAGGCGCTGACCGGGCAGAACTCCCCGCAGCGCAAGGCCGGAGCGGCACTGGTTCCTTCATGCGCTGTCTGAGTCGGTTCGCGTCGACGTAGCGGGGGTCGCAGTGCTTCGCGCACCGAAACGCTCATGCGCACGCCGCGAGCTTCGCGCCAACGCGGGTGGGGCGAGCGGTGGTGGCCGCGCGGCGCGCGCTCGCCCCGCGCGTACGTCGCCATCCGAGAGACCATGGATGATGTCCTCAAGGCCGGCAGCCGGCCTCGTCGCGCAAGGGGCCGGTAGCAAACAAAGGGACCTTGATCGCTCACGTCAAGGAGCTCATCGACTGGGTGCTGACCTTGATGTCGGGGCCACGACGTTTCGCCGCCCTAACGCGAATAGGTCGTTGGAGCGGGCTTTATCCTCCGAGCCCGGCGACCAGGTTGATCGTGGTGGCGATGATTATCGAGCCGAACAGGTAGGACAGGAGCGCGTGGCGTAGCGCCGTGGCTCGGATGCTCTTGGTCTGCAGGTCGGTGTCGGAGACCTGGAACGTCATTCCGATGGTGAAGGCCAGGTAGGCGAAGTCGCTGTAGCGCGGCGGGTCGGTCTCGTTGAAGTCGATGCCGCCGTCGGCGCCGGCGTAGTACAGGCGGGCGTAGCGAGTGGTGAAGATGGAGTGCACGGCCGCCCAGGACAGCGCCACACTCAGCACCGTCACGGCGGCCTGGACGTCTTTGCCTCCGGGCCCGGAGGAGCCGCCGAGTAGGAGCAGCGCGATCGCTGCCAAGCTCGCGACAGCCGCGACAACAACTGTCGTGTCGGCCGCCGAGCGGCCGGGGTACTCGGCCACGGCATGGCTAGCTGTAGTCGGTGCGTCCATCGACCAGATGCTGCGCCACAGCCAGATGACGAACACCGAGGCTGCCACGATCCATCCGGCGAGCAGCCCAAGCCGCCAGCCACTCGACGCCGTGACCGCCGACCCCGCGCCCACTCCAATGAGGGCCGCAACGGCGAGCCGGGTCCGTCCGCTGGTCCCACGCCACGGGACCTGATCCGGACCGGGAAGGTCGTCGCGGTGAGGATCTGGACCGCTGTCAGCAGGCATGCGGATAGCGTAGGGCCTGGCAGCGGACACAAGTAACTTCCCGGAGACGGCCACGAAGTTGCCCGGTGGCGGACATGAGTTTTGCCCGCTGACCGGATGTCCGCCGTCATCTCCCCCGGCACGGGCAGAGTGTCAGGGTCGTCCGCGGGGTCAACCAAGCACTACGCCTCGTGGTCCGCGCGTGCCCCGCCACGGCGCCGTAGCCGCAGAGGCGTGAAGGTCAACCACGTCGCCGCGCAACGGTTCTGGCGGCCCCGGCCCGACGACGTCACCATCGAGGCAGGCAAAACCGCGGTCGGGTCGTTGGCCGCCGCGGAGACGGTTGGTCCCGGCACCGTTCCCCGCGACGACAACCGTCGCTCGGACCGGTGACGGAGGAGGCGATGGCGAATCTGTCCGTCACAGCGTCGGGATCCGATCGGCGCCGTCCCGCCTACCCTTCATAGCCGTTGTCCGTGGCCGACCGCATCAACTCCGACACTCCTGCTGCACGCGGTCGCCCGGGTCTGCGCCTTCTTCGGAGCCACCGCCATCCTGCCCGTCCGCCGTTCCGGTCCAGCGGGAGCCGTCTCTGCTCGGGCGTGCTCTCGACCAGAGCGAATGCCTGCCCCAGGTCTGGGCGACAAAGTCAGCGTGCGAAACTCAACGAACTCGTGCGATCGGTGCATCAGCTGGTGGCACGCAGATGTCAACGGTCCGGGCTGAGACGGTGAAGTTGAGCTGGTCATTCGGTTCACGGAGATCACCGTCGAGTTCAATGGGAACGGCCTTAGGCCAGTGGACACGGACGTCTGTTCCTCGGTGATGCTGAACCTGCCAGGGCTCGGGACGCCTGCCCATCGCGATGTTGCCGAGAAGTCCAATCCAGTTGCCAAGATGTTGCGAGGTCAGGACCGCTACGTCCAACACGCCGTCGTCGGGTACTGCGGCGGGGAACAAGACCATGCCGGCGGTCAATGTTCCTACGTTGGCTACGATCACCCCGATCGCGTGGATGACCGTGACCTGGCCGTCAATTTCGAGCCGGATCGGCATTCGCTCGGCCGAACGGACCGCCTTGACACCGGCGATGGCGTACGCGGCCCAGCCGATGCGGCCCTTCAGATCATGAGAAGTCCGTTCGAAGAGAAGAGCATCGAAGCCCGAACCCCCCATCACAACAAAGGACTCCCCGTCGAGTTCCGGGACGTCAACGCGCCGCAGTGGCCCGGTAGCCGCGACCTGGGCCGCCTCGTCCAGGTTGATCGGGATGCCGAGATTTCGAGCGAACAGGTTGCCGGTGCCAGCAGGCAGCAGACCCAGAGGCACCTTCCCGCCAGCCAACACAGCTGCACATGCTCGTACAGTGCCGTCACCACCACAGGCGAGGACGATGTCAGCGCCATCGGCGACGGCCTGGGCACACTGCCCCGAGCCAGGGTCGTCCGCCGTCGTCTCGAACCACATCGGTTCGCCTATCCCCGCCGCCTCCAGCGCTGCCGTCACCGCACCCCGATGCGCCACGGGATCGCCTGTCTTGCTGGGGTTGACAACGACGGCGGGGCGTACCGGTCTGATTCTCATCACACGTGACGGCTCTCTCTCGACCCGCGCAGCGCACGCAGGCGGTCGACGATCATGACGGTCCCGAGGATCGCCAGCGCGAGCGCGACCGCTGCGAGGACGTCAGTGAGGAAGTGGTAGCCGAGGTACAACCTGCTCAGGGCGACCGCGACAACCCCGATCAACGCCGCAACGCACCAACAGAACAGTCGCCAGGCGCCGGGCCGCCGGCTCACGACCAAGTAAGCCCCGACGAAAAGAAACGTCGCTGCGCCGATCGTATGGCCCGACGGAAACGAGGCCGATGTTTCGGCACTGGGCACAAACATCGTGGTGATCGGGGGCCGCGGCCGCGCCACGACCGCCTTGATCGCAACCGAGACCGCGGTTGAGACACCCATGGCTGCGAGGAGGACCAACGGGCGCCACCACTGGTGCCTCAACGCACCCCACACGATACAAACGACCACCACAATCACCGGTAGCACCAGCGGCCCCGAGATGAACGTGATGGAACTCAATATGGCGGTCGCCGCTGGCCCGCGGTTCACGACCAGCCACGAAAGCACAGGCCGATCCGCGAGCGAGAAGTCGTCGCGCTCCACTACGGAATCGAGGAGACCGAAAAACACCGTCAGCCCGATCACTACGAGGGCGAGACCACTCACTGTCGCCCACATGAGGGGCCGGCCGGCGAAGTACTTCGCCACCCGGCTTCGAGAGGAGGGCTCGTCGCGCATGCTTCGACGCTACCCGCCCGGCATGCGGAAGACATGATCGGACGACGACTCACGAGTCTGATGCCTTGCGGATCGTCGATGGCAATGCGCGGCGAGCCCGGAACTGTCAGGCATCCCAGCCACGCAGCCAGGCTGCCTGATCCGCCTGATCGAGCGTGTCCCTATCAGCGTCGACGAGTCCGTCGGCCAAGGAGTCGGCGACCTTCGCGACGAGCTGGACGTGAAGCCATCACCGCCCGAGCGCTGGCAGCAACGTCCGCGCCAACGCGCACGCCGCCGTCATCATCACCACTACGTCAAGGCTCCTTCCACTGAGCGACATTCGAGGTTCACGACCCCACCCACCGGACCGTGGAGCGCGCCGGTCGCACAACGCACGGTCCCGACGTACGCCTGTGGCGGCGGTGCACGTGGAGGCACGGCCCGCTCAACGTGGTAAGGGTGACCACGCGTCGCGTCACCTCGCCGACCGCCCGGAGTCGTGCAATCGGCGGACGCCCCTGAGAAATCCGCTGCACAGCCGGGTGGGCGCGCGCGATCACGCGGTTGTGAGCGATCTGAACCCGCCGGTGACGAGGGCGGCGGTGCCGCGTTCGTGCCACCCGGCGGTGTGGGCGATGGCGGTTAGCACGATTGTGATGTTGGCCGCGTCAAGCCCGCTCACGAGGTCTCCGAGGGCCGATAGACCTCCTGACTACCTGCGCTCTGCTCGCTCCAGCGCGGCCGGCTCGTGTTGAGCGACACCGTGGGTGACCACGTGGGGGTGGGTTGGCGTCACTGAGGGTGATCATGCGTTTTGGGCGGCCCGCCGGGGTTGCCCTTTTTTGTTGGCGACGAGAGCGTGATGACGTCCATCGAAGCGCAACGGCCC
>NZ_DATCNW010000419.1:0-1892 GCF_036565025.1 Pengzhenrongella sp. | reverse complement strand
CACCGGCCCGTTCCCGGTGGCGCGGATCGCGGTCCGCACGCCGTCGCGCGACCTGCCGACGCTCGACGACCTGCTCGCCAAGCGGCCCGTCGTGCCCGTCGGCCCCGCGGAATGGGGCTGGCAAGCGTCCGTGCGGCGGATGACCGGTGGGCTGATCAAGCCCAAGCCGGGGCACGCCGAGAGCAGGCACCGCGACGCCATCTACTCGGTCCAGCGCAGCCTGGGCGGCCCCAAGACCATCGTCGTACTCAATCCCAAGGGCGGTGCGCACAAGACGACCGCCGCGCTGATGATCGCGGCGACGTTCGGGATCCATCGGGGCGGGTACACGCTCGCGTGGGACAACAACGAGACCCGCGGGACGCTCGGGTGGCGCTCGGCGCACGCCGAGCACTCGAACACCGCAGTCAGCCTGCTCCGGGACATCGACCGGTTCGTGGACCTGAGCTCGGCGCGGGTCGGGGACCTGGACAACTACGTGCGCTCCCAGGGGTCGGCCCAGTTCGACGTCCTCGCATCGGACGAGGACGCCGATTCCGCCGCCTCGATCGACGCCCCGGCGTTCGACGCGCTGCACGGGATGCTCGCGCGGTTCTATCGGGTCATGGTCGTCGACACCGGCAACAACATGCGGGCGTCGAACTGGCAGGCAGCCGTGGAGGCGGCCGACCAGCTCATCATCGTCTCGACCGTCCGCGAGGACACCGCCCAGTCGGCGGCGTGGGCGATCGACGCGCTGCGGGCGAGCGGCCAGGAGGAGGCGGTGAGCAAGGCGGTCACCGTGCTGTCCGCGCCGTCGGCCGACGTCGACCAGGCGCTGCGGGCGCGCCTGCACGACCACTTCGGTCAGCTGACCCGCGTCGTGCTCGACGTACCGCACGACGCGAGCCTGGTGGCCGGCGGTCCGCTCCTGATCGACTCCCTGGCGAGCGAGACCCGCGAAGCCTGGCTCCAGGTCACCTCAGCCGTAGCCGAAGGCCTCTAACCCGTCCGCCCAGATCTGGCGCACCGGGATGGGTGGCGGTGCGGGGGCGTGCAAGAACGTGGTCGGGTGGGACACAGTGCTGTTGTAGGTAGCCGTTTGAGCGTCTGGAGTCGACACGTGCCCTCCCGCGACGACGCTTGGTTCGAGGGGCTGTTCCAGACTCATTCGACCGCCTTGTACCGGTACTTCGCGCGCCGGGGGCCGCGCGACGACGCGGAGGACCTCACCGCCGACGTGATGGCGATCGCCTGGCGCCGCCGCGACGACCTGCCCGACGGCGCGGAGCTGCCGTGGCTCTACCGGACGGCGGGGTTCGTGCTCGCCAACCATCGACGCAAGGGCCGTCCCGTGCCGGTCGGCGAGCTGCCCGACGAGATCGACGACACCGATCCGGCGACCCTGGCGCTCGACGACCTCGAGGTGCGTGAGGTGCTCGCCGCGCTGCGGCCACGCGACCGCCGCATCCTGCTGCTGCACGCCTGGGAGGGTCTCGACCCGCACCAGCTCGCCGAGGTGCTCGGCATCTCGCGCGGAGGCGCCGACGCCGCACTGTCGCGCGCCCGGGCCCGCCTGCGCGAGGCGTGGACGGAGCGCGCGGGCGTCTGAGCGGCCGCGCAGGAGCGGGCGGTTGCGGCGGGTCCGCCGGGTGCGCGGCTGCCAGCGGGTCCGCCGGGCGCGCCGTGCAAGAGCGGGCGCGCCGTGCAAGAGCGGCGGGTGCGGCGACACACAGGGAGTAGGACCCGCGCCGCGCGTCACGACCCGAGGAGCTCGCCGTGGACGAGAACACCTTCCAGCCCGAGCAGCCCGACGACGCGTTCGACCGCGTCCGGGCGGCCGACCCGGCCGCCGGCGTCGAGCCGAACCGGATGACGCTCGACGCGGCCGTCAAGGCCCGGCTCGCGGATCC